>SXND01000259.1 GCA_005777235.1 Pseudomonadota bacterium | reverse complement strand
GCCTTCATCACACGCCTTCATTATCCGCTGACGTAAATCCAATGATATCGATGCTACCATCCACAACGCCCTCCTACAGCGTGCCCCCTTTATACCATACCCGGCCATAAAACAGTATGTAAATTATGAAAATGCTCTAATCATGGCCAGCAGAATGAAACTGTGCATCAACGTGGCCAAGACGTTTTTGCGTCGCACCAGCCCAGCGTAGAACAGGGCCAGCCCCGGGGCCGTCATCATCAGAACGAGGGCTGACGACATCAGCACCCAAGCCGTATCCCCGGCATCAATCTTGGCCGCTTCGGCAGCGGACGCCTGCACGGGCCACCACCAACTACTACTGAGCACTGCCCCCCCGAGCGTAGCATACCCTCGGCGCTGCCAGCGGCTCATCCCTGACTCTCCCTCTCCTCCCATGGCGTTCCCTTCTCCATGCGTCGATCTCTGCGTGTTACCCCGGCTGTGTGCCCTGTCTCGCCTCCTCGCGGGAGACTGCACACGCCCAGCCCGGCATCTCGAAGCGACGGAAATAGCATGGCGTTGCCGTACTGTCAAGCGTTGCAACGTGTGACGCCACAGCGCCTTGGGTGGCCAGCCTCAGTCCAGGCGGACCCGGTAAAGCGTGACAACGCGACTCTCCACATCCAACACCGCATAGGCGCCGCGACGGTCGTTATCGCGCGACTGCGAGCACGAGCCTGGGTTAATGACGGTGACGTGTCCCGCCTGCTCCACCATGGGCACATGGGTATGGCCGAGAATGACAAAATCATAGGGCAGTGTGGCGAAACGCGCCAAGTGCGGACTCCGGGGCATCACATAGCCTTCAAAGGGCTTCCAGGGACTGGCGTGGACCATGAGGAGACGTGCCCCCGCTTCTTCGTACTCCAAGGTCACCGGGGCCTGCGCCAGCACGTCGAGCATGGCGGGGGCAAACTCCGCCTGACATCGTTGTAAATACGCGGCATGGCGGTCGCGAAACAGCACCATCTCGTGGTTACCCTGAATGCACTGCGCCTGGACCTGTTGCAGCAGATCCACCGTTTCCGCACAAAACTGGTATTCGCTCACGGCATCACCGGCACACCAGACGCGATCGACCGAGGGCATGTCGGCCAGCACACGCCGCAACGCCTGGGGCTCGGCATGGATATCTGAGATCAGACCGATTTTCATGGATGGCTCCAGTGGCCGCACCACGCGCACCACGTCTATCCGTGCTACTTGAGCCGGATGTCTTCCAGCGCTGGGAACGGATGCATAGGCAAGGCATGAATGGCATGCTCGGCGACCTTCGGCCCCACCCCAATCAGTGCCCGGAAGTCCATAATGGGGGCAAACATGGCGCGCTCCATGGTCAAGGTCTGGAGACGATGCAGGAGCGTCTCACGCTTGCCTGGGTCGCGCTCCAGCGCTTGCTGCTGGAAGAGCGCATCCAGGTCAGGATAGCCGCCGGTGGCATACTGCCCCTTCGAATAGATAAACGCTTCCACCCGCGTCGCCGCGTTGCCCGAGGCCCCGCCGCCCGCGATGTACAATCCTGGAAGTTTTTTCTCGCGCCACGCACTATAAAACGCCGCCCGCTCCATGGTGCGCATGGTCACACGAATGCCCACGGCGTTGAGATAGTTCACCACGGCCTCGCCAATGACATAGAACGGCGGCGTGGGCGCCAGTTCGCCAGCGTCAAAACCCGTGGGATAGCCCGCCTCAGCTAGGAGTTGTTTGGCTTTCTGCGGATCATAGGCCACCGGCTCAGTCTGTAAGGCAAAATCCATCACCCGTGGCACGATCACCGCCGTGGGCGGGCAAAAGCCCAAACAGGCGGCTTCATTGATGGCCTGCCGATCCAAGGCGTGGTTGGCCGCCTGGCGCACGCGGAGGTCATGCCGGGGGGACTTCGGATCCCACTGCTGGGCGAATTCGAGCCAGAGAATAGAAGCGTGCCGTGTGTCCACCAGCGTCAGTTGCGGATCGCGCTGCACCTCGGCCGCGATTTCGCCTTCCAGGGCGATGGCCATGTCCGCTTCGCCGCGTTTTAACATGGCCAGGCGTGTCGTCCCCTCGGGAATGCCCTTCATGATAATGCGTTTGATATACGGCACATGCCACCAGTAGCCTGTAAAGGCTTCGAGCACGATCTCGACACCTGGCAGGTGACTGACCAGCTTGTACGGTCCCAGGCCAATGGGGTGTTTCTTAAAACCGTCCTCGCCCACCTGCTCCAGGTACTTTTTGGGCACCACGATCCCCGCGGCGGTCGCGGTGCTGCCATACATGGGCATAAAATCGGGCCACGGGGCATGCAGATGGAAGCGCACGGTCAGTGGGTCGACCGCTTCCACCTGTTTGACCTTGCTCTTGAATTCCCCAGCGCCGACCCCGCGGTAGCGCAAGAAGCTGTAGACGACATCTTCGGACGTACAGGGATCGCCGTTGTGGAATGTCAGCCCTGGGCGGAGGGTGAATTCATAGGTCGTCCCGTCTGAACTCTCACGCCACGACGCGGCGAGAGCCGGTCCACGGCGTTGCCCCGGCAGCGGACGGACAAGCGCATCGTGCAGCGCATACAAGACGCCGAACGGGGTAATCTGCGCGGGCGTCTCTACCGGATCAAACCAACTGGGAGGGAGTGTCACGTGCATCGCATAGATGAACTCACCGCTGGGCGTCGTCTGCGCGCCCAGACGCTGCTCTCCTCCCAAGGTCAACGCGATCAGCACAGCCCAGCCTACCAACATACGAGCGAGCCAGGACATCGGCTTTCCTTTCGCGACAAGGTGGCAGTCAAACGCTATGGCCTGGAGATGGCCACGGTACACCAAGTGCCTGCCACACCGCAAGCGCTGGCCGGCACTCGAGCATGCGGAATCATCGCTATTGCTTCCCTATACGAAAAGTGTTAATTTTTTGACGCTCGGTATCGAGAGGTAATACATCCTGCTTGGCAGCAGCAGGTGTGAGGGCGAGACTTTATGGCGGCAGAGCGTATCCTGGTGGTAGATGACGAAGTCATGAACCGTGATTTGCTGGAGCAGATTCTCGTCCGCGCGGGGTACGAAGTCTCGACAGCTGCTGACGGCGAGACAGCCCTCGCCATGCTGCGACAAGGCACTTTCCATATCGTCCTCACCGATATGCGGATGCCCGGGATGGATGGGCTGGCGGTGATTCGCGAGATGAAAACCCTCGCGCCCTCCACCATTGGCATCGTCCATACGGCGTACAGTTCCGTCGCGACGGCGGTCGAAGCCATGAAAGCTGGGGCCTATGACTATGTCACGAAACCAGTCCGGCGTGATGAACTCCTCGTGGTGCTGCAGCGCGCCCTGGAGTTTTACCGTCTGCATTCCGAAAACATCGGCCTGCGCCAGCAACTCAAAGCGAAATACAAGTTTGACAACATCGTCAGTGACAACGAGAAGATGCAGGCCATCTTCAGCCAAGTCGAGCGGGTATCCAATACCGACAGCACCGTGCTCATTTACGGCGAAAGTGGCACCGGCAAGGAGCTGATCGCCCGCGCCATCCATTACAATAGCCATCGGCAGGACAAAGCCCTGGTGACGATCAACTGCGGGGCGATTCCGAAGGATTTACTCGAGAGCGAGCTCTTCGGGCACGAAAAAGGCGCTTTTACCGGAGCCACCGCGTTACGGCAGGGACGCTTTGAGTTGGCCAACGGGGGGACTATTTTCCTCGACGAAATTGGCGAAATGGATCTCTCGTTGCAAGTCAAGCTCTTACGGATCCTCCAAGAACGCGAATTTGAGCGCGTTGGAGGCACGCGTACCATCAAAGTCGATATTCGGGTCTTAGCTGCCACGAACAAAAATCTCGAAACGCTGGTGGCCCGACAACAATTTCGTGATGATCTGTACTGGCGTCTGCATGTCATCCCACTCACGCTCCCACCGCTGCGTGAACGCCTGTCCGACCTGCCACTGCTCATTGCCCATTTCATCACGCGTTGTAACGTCGAGAAAAAATGTCAACTGCGTGGTATTACCCCAGAAGCCTTGCAGATGCTCTCGGGCTATCACTGGCCAGGCAATATCCGCGAGCTGGAAAATATGATCGAACGCATTGCCATTCTCCAAGGCGACGGCGTGATCACCCCAGGCTCCCTCCCGGAACAGGTCTTCCGCACCCATACGTCCAACCTGGTGCCGGTGGTCACTATTCCGCCGGAGGGTATCCATTTTGACGAGACGATTGAGGCCTTTGAACAACAGCTCCTGCTCAAAGCCTTGGTCACCGCGGGTGGTAAGAAGAGTTTGGCAGCGAAATTGTTGCACATGAATCGCACCACCCTGATCGAAAAAGTGAAAAAACTGCATCTAGGAGACCTCTAGCCCACAAAGCGTTGAAGATCTGTCGCACGTATCCGATAAGGAAGAGACGGACACGCCGCTCCAGGCTGAGGTGAATGGAGACAGAGAAGACACAGGGAGATGCTATGGACAGACTAAGCCCAAAGAGAGCCCGCATCATGCCGTCGTTGCTGGAGAGTGGAGAGATCAAGGTGGCTTCTGCTCTGTGTGGCGTGGTGGGTACCATCGGACAGCTGGGCTTCCTCATGTCCCTCCCGTCGGACGGTAAGTCCGCGCGCAGGCGGCAGATCAAGCGGGCGCGGCAACTGGCCCAGGAAGCGGCGGAGATACGTGCGGAAAAAGTCGCCGCCGCCCAGCGTGCTCTGCAGGAGGGCACCCTCACGCTGAACAGCGCCGACCTCGCCGACGCGCTCATGCGCCACCTCTGCCCACCTAGTGATACGCTGTCCCACCGTTGACGTGCAGGGTCTGGCCGGTGATAAACCCGCCATCCTCCGTCACGAGGAAAAGACAGGTCGCGGCAATCTCGTCCACCATGCCCTGCCGCCCCAGCGGAATCCCGGTCGCACTGGGCGTGCGCCCTTGATACCACTCGGGATTGGCGCGTGACGTGTCAATACTGCCAGGTGAAATCACGTTCACCCGGATGTTCTGTGGTGCAAACTCCGAGGCTAGACTGCGTGCCAAGCCCACCAGCCCCATCTTGGCGGCGGACACATGGGCCCGTTGGGCACTGCCAGCAAACGCCCCTTCCCCGGTGAAAAACACAATGCGGCCATAGTTCTGGGCCGCCATATTCTGAATCACCGCCCGCGTGCAGTAGAACGCCCCGTCGAGCACGACCCCGCGCACGGTCTCCCAATCCTGGCGCGTAATTTCCAGAAACGGTTTGTGCGGACGAATGGCAGCATTGTTGATCAAAATGTCAATATGACCGAACGTGGACATGGCGTGCGCCACCATACGTTCCACCTGATCTTGCTGCGCCACATCGGCAAGAATGGCCAGTGCTTGCACCCCCAGCGCGCGCGCCTCCTGGGCCACGGCTTCCGCCTCAGCCTGATTCGCCCGCGAGTTGACCACGACGTTGGCCCCTTCGGCGGCCAGCTTGAGCACGGTCGCCCGACCGATATTCCGTCCTGAGCCAGTGACCAGAGCGACTTTTCCATCCAGCTTTCCCATACACGGCACCTCCGCAACTCCACACCATGGTGATGGCACGAACCGGGCGATTATAGCACGCCCCGGCCCCTGCCGATATGCGCTGCACGCCCACCGGCGTGGGGCGAGGACGCCACTGGCGTCGCTGACATACTACACGACATCAAGACGGCACCGAGGGCCACCACCAGACAGACCAGGAACGGCACGGTAAACCCCTCGGTCACATCTTTGAGCCAGCCGACCAGCAGTGGACCAGCCACCATGCCAAGATCACTGGTCATTTGAAAGACCGCCACGATAGGTCCGCCACGGCGCCGCCCCACAATGTCCCCGACCATGGCCGCAGGACCGGCACCCAGGAACGCTGCACCCACCCCCATCACCAGCATGGCGGCATAAAAACCGGGCAGAGTCGCGGACAGGACCAAGCACACCAGGGCACCAACCAGCGCCCCGGTGCCCAACAACAGGGCGGGTTTACGACCGTGAATATCCGTTAGACGACCGGCGGGCAGCAGGAGACAGGCTTGGCTGACACTGCTGAGCAGAAAACCCACGCTGGACACCGTCGCGCTTTTCTGCAGGGCTTCCATGACAAACAGCGGCAGCAGCGACGAACGTAAGCCGAACAACGTGATGCGGCTGGACAGATTGGTGACCAGGGCTATCCAGTAGGTGCGGAGCGCCAGGGCCTGGTGCAGGGACAGGGGGGAGACGCTGGGGCCCTCCGGCCGCGTGGCATCAGGCGCAGGGTCCTCAGAGGCACGTGGCAAGGCAAAGAACGCCGTCAGGGAGGCCAGCGTCAGTGTCACGGCATAGACAAAAAACGGGGCACGGATGCTCACGCCGACCACCAGGCCGCCCACCGTCGGACCCGCCAGGCCTCCTAAAAGAAAGCCGCTCTGGTAGGTACTGGAGGCGCGTCCGCGGTGCGTGGGGTCCACGGTGCGCAACAGCAGCGACATCGAGGACACGCTGAACATCGCCGAGCCCGCGCCGCCGAGGCCGCGCAGCAGGAGCAGGTGCAGGTAGGACAGCGAGCAACCGGCCAGGGCGCTGGAGAGCGCCACAATGCCAAGGCCCACCCACAGCACTGTGCGTTCGCCCACCGTGTTGAGGAGCCATCCGGCAGGGGCGGCACTGAGCAAACGCATGAGAGCAAAGGCGCTGATCACCCCACTCGCGGCGAAGGCTGAGACGCCAAACGAGCGGGCAAAGACGGGAAGGATCGGGGCCAGGATGCCAAAACCCAGGGCCACACAAAAGGCCACGAGGGTGAGCACGGCAACGTCACGGGGCAGATCGTCAAAATAACGTGCGAGGACAAGGCGGATGCGAGAAGACAAAACCATTCCGGCAGCATGCAGCATGCGTGTGTTGCGCTCCAGTGTCGGGAACCATGTACGTCCAAGGTGCACCTGCGCGTGAGTATAGAAAATTCACCACACCTTTGCCAGCCATCCCGTGCGCCGCGCCTTCCCGCCACCCAAGGCGACACGGCGATTCCTGCTGGCGACCAGCCCATGACTCCTCTACACTGTGCGTGCACCCCAGAGAGGTTGCGCTCTATGGCACACAACCCAGTCACAGCGGACGGCATGCGATGACACGCCACATGCACCTGAATCTGTTCATCCACAGTCGCGGACACCACGAGGCGTCCTGGCGGCACCCCGCCGCATCGCCCTTGGCACTGTCCGACATTCGCTACTACCAGGGGCTGGCGCAGCAAGCCGAAGCGGGCTTGTTCGATGCCATCTTCCTGGCGGACCAATTGGCGCTGGGCGATGATGTGGCGCACGGCCCACGCACGGCCTTGGAACCACTCACCGTGCTGGCGGCGTTGGCCGTGAGCACGAGCCGTATCGGCCTGATTGCCACCGCTTCCACCACGTACACCGAGCCGTTCAATCTCGCCCGCCAGTTTGCCTCGCTGGATCATATCAGCCGTGGGCGTATCGGCTGGAACGTCGTCACCTCCTGGTTGGCCACCGCCGCACGTAACTACGGGGCCATCGCGCCGCTGAGCCACGCGGAGCGTTACGCGCGCGCTGAGGAGTTCCTGAGCGTTGTCAAGGGCTTATGGGATAGCTGGGCCGACGACGCGGAGCTGGATGATCGTGCTGGCGGACGCTACGCCAACCCAGCACACATTCGGCCCATCGACTACGCGGGCACCTATTACCGCGTGGCCGGGCCGTTGAATCTGCCACGTGGGCCGCAAGGACGGCCGGTGTTGGTGCAGGCCGGATCATCGGACACGGGCCGGGCGTTTGCGGCACGCCATGCCGAGGCCATTTTTACGGCGCAAGTCGAGAAGAC
Organism: Pseudomonadota bacterium; assembly: GCA_005777235.1. Classification (GTDB taxonomy): domain Bacteria; phylum Tectomicrobia; class Entotheonellia; order Entotheonellales; family Entotheonellaceae; genus SXND01. Next base: position 23,132 of record SXND01000259.1, on the reverse strand, counting down.
GCAGGCGCAGGCCTTCTATGCCGATCTCAAGGCGCGGGTGGCAGACGCTGGACGCGACCCGGCGCAGGCCTTGATCCTGCCCGGCCTCAGCCCGTTGATCGCCTCCAGTACCAGTGAGGTGCAGCGTTTGGCGGAGGAACTGAGCGCTCTGACCAATCCCGAAGCGGGGCGCCAGCGCCTCTCGGGACGTTTCGGTGGCCATGATTTCTCACATTTGCCGTTGGATAGACCACTGACCCCGGACGATTTCCCCGCCCCGAGTAGCGTGGAAGCGGCGCGCAGCCGCACCGAGGTCATCCTGGATGTGGTGCGGCGTGAGCAACCCACCTTACGGCAGTTGCTGGCCCGACTCGCCGGGGCACGTGGGCATCACACCGTCGCGGGTACGCCGGAGCACGTCGCTACGCTGATGGCGGAGTGGTACACGGAGGGCGCGGCGGATGGCTTTAACATCATGCCGCCGGTGTTGCCGGCGCAACTCGAGGTCTTCACGGCAGAGGTGCTGCCGTTGCTGCAACGGCGCGGGCTGTTTCGTACGGCGTATGAGGGCGACACGCTGCGGGCGCATTATGGGTTGGCGACACCAGCCAGCCAGTTTGGCTAGCCCAGGCGCGGCAGAGGACGTATGGACCACCCGCCGCGGTCCTGGACAGGCGGACGCCCCCTCTGTCTATGCCTGCTGATCCCAAGACCCGACGTTGACTGGCGTCGCCACCAGATGCCCCCAGCAATGCTCATTGTGCACAAGCCCACGCGATGCGCACCCCTTCGCGGGCATGGCCCGCTCCTACAGGGAGGCTGGAAACGCCCGTTTTCCTGGAGGAGCGGGCCATGCCCGCGCGGTCTCCGCTGACGACACAGCCATCGCGATGGCCAAAATGAGCATTGCTGAGATGCCCCTGACGCTGGTGGCCGGCAGCTCACACAATCTGATAAAACGACCCCCGCACGGGATCTTTCTTCACTTCAATATGCGTCTCAAAGGCGTTTTTCAACTCGCGCAGATGGGTGATCACGATAATTTTCGCAAAATCCTCCTGAATCGCCTTGATGACCTCGACCAAGCGTTCGAGCCCGTCCGTATCTTGCGTGCCAAAGCCCTCGTCAATCACCAGGGTGCGCAGGCGAGTGCCGGCCCGCCGGGCCAACATCTTGGCGAGAGCCACCCGCAGAGCAAAATTGATCCGAAAGGCTTCCCCACCGGAAAACATCTCGTAGTTGCGCGTGCCCAGGGCATCGCTAATTTTAATATCTAACGTCTCCGCGACACCCCCGCTGCGGGTGTCACGTTGCGTTTCGAGCGTGAGGTGCATAGCGTTGCGCGTCACCCGACCGAGCAGGCGATTGGCCTCGTCCTCCAACTCTGGGATGGCATTTTCAATCATGATGGCTTGGATACCGTTCTTCCCGAACATCTGCGCCAGATCGCCATACAGGGTGCGCTCTTTGGCCGCCTGGTCACGCTGCTGGAGCTTGCGCTGCAGTTCAAGCTCTTGTTGCAGACAGTGGTCATACTGCGATTGGCTGCGACCCAACGCCACCCGGGCCAGACCCTCACGTTCGCGCAAGGCGTGCACCTGTGCCTCAGTGTGCGCCACCTCGTGACGGAGACTCTGTAAGGAGCCTAGAGCGCTGGCATAGTGTTGCTGCTCCTGTTCTAAGGTCGCAAGGTCCGTGGCCAGACGCTGGCGCCGTGCCTCAAGCGCCTGGAGGGCCGTGCGCGTTTCTGCCACCTGCACACGGGCCGTTTCGAGTTGCATATAGTAACGCTCGACGTGCTGCTGCGCGTGGATCTGCTGTTGCAGGGTGTGATACACCACCGGACTGAAGTCAAGCTCGGCCAGGCGCTCCTGCACAGTCTGCAACTCCAGGCGCTGCGCCAGGGCAAACTGCTCACTCTGGAGAGTCTGCGTCAGGGTGGCGAGGTGGTGCGCCTGCTCGTCGGCGCGGCGGCGCAGGGTACGCAGCTCGGCTTCGGCCTGCTGCAGGCGGGCGTACTGCACGTCCGCCTCGGCGAGGGCGACGAGGGTGTGCTGCACGGCCTCGTGTGCGGCTCTATCGTAGGCCAGCGTATCGAGTGCCGCACGGATCGCGCGGAGACGCGCCAGTTCCTCCGTGGCATAGCTGCCGGCGGTGAGCCGGGTGTTGAGTTCCTGCAAGGCCTCGACAACGCGCACCAGGTGCTCACGCGCTTGCGTGGCCTCGGCAAGACGCGCTTGCGTGGCGGCATACTGCTGGGCGAGCTGTGGACGTTGCGCCGTCTGTTGTTCAGCCTCTTTGTACTCCTTGAGTAACGCCTGGCGTTGTTGCAGCAACTGCTGCTGCTCGTGCTGCACGGTCTGGAGACGGGCGGTACGCTGCGCCACTTCCTGACCCAGCGTCTCGATGACGCGCTGGCGTTCCTGCGCACTCAAAGCCGTCGCGCACAGCGGGCAGTGGGCCTCGGCGGTGTTCAGTAAGGCCCGTTTGTCCTCGTAGGCGTCGATTTCGTGTTGCAGCGTTTCTTGCGCTTGGGGCAAGGTCGTGTCGATCTGCACCCGGATCGCCGCGCCTTCGGCGCGGATGTGCTCCAGACGGATGTGGTGTACTTCGAGTGCCTGGAGTTGCTGGTCGAGCCCCGCGGTCTGCTGCTGCAACGTCGGCACGGCTGCCTCTTTGCGCTGCGCCTCGCGTTGCTGGTCCAGCCACGAACGCTGTTCCAGCTCCAGAGCATGGCGTTTGTGCTGCATGCGGAGCTCGACCTGGTTGTTCTCCTGCTCCAGGGCATAGCGCTGTTGCAGGGCCTGCGCCATGGCCGCCTCTTGCTGTCGCGCCTCCAGCAGGGCGTGATAGGCCGCGGTCAACTGCGGGGCGTGGCGCACAAAGGTTTCGGCGCTCTGGATGCTGACTTGGAGTTCGGCCTGGCGCTGGCTGGCGCTGCGCTGTTCGAGTGTGAGGCGGTGCTGCTCCATGGTGATGTGCTGGTGCAACGCCGTGTGCTGCTGCTGGAGCGTATTGTAGGTGTCGGCCTGGGTGCTCAGCACGCGTGCCTGGGCCCGGAGTTGTTGCAAGGTGTCATACCCGGCGAGGATGGTCGCTTCCTGTTGCAGGATGGTGTCACAGTCCGTCAGGCGGCGCTGTTGCTCCTGCCATTGGTGCTCGACTTCGAGGCGTTCCTGCTGCACCTGTTGTAGGCGCTGGGCGCCCTCGTGTGCCCGCCGGCTGTGCAGCTCCAGGGCGGTGTGTTGCTGGCGCAGCGCCTCGAGGTGCTCTTGTCCCTGCTGGAGTTCGGCCTGGAGGTGCACGACGGCTTCTTGTTGGGTGTGCACCGCCACCGCGAGGGTTTCTTTGTGGGCCACTTCCTCTTGCAGTTCCCCCATGCGCTGGGTGAGGATTTTGACGTCTTGATCCATCTCGCCGCGATGCGCGCGGGCCCGGGTTTCCAGCGCATCATAAATGGACAGACCGAGAATATCGGCCAGGATACGCTTGCGCTCACCCGGTCGGCGGGTGGTGAACTCGTCGGCCCGCCCTTGCAACACGAACACGGAGTTGATAAAGGTGTCGTAGTTCATGTGCAAGAGTTGCACGATCTTGGCCTCGGTCTCGCGGATGCTCGCCCCGCTGAGGGGTTTGTACAGCACTTTTTCGGCATCAAAGCCTTGCAATTCGAGGGAGGACTGGCGGCTCTTGAGACTGCGTTTGCGTAAGACGCGATAGCGCGCCCCTTCCAGGTCAAAGATAAATTCGACTTCGGCATCTTCGTGCCCCAGACGCACCACGTCGTCGATGTTCTTGGCGCGTGTCTCGCCCCACAAGACCCAGGTGATGGCATCGAGCAGGGTCGATTTGCCATGGCCATTGTCGCCGGTGAGGCACGCCGTGGTGAATTGTGAAAAGTCCAGAGGCGCCACGTCCTCGCCATAACTCATGAAGTTGCGCAGCCGTAAACTGAGGGGAATCATGCCAGTAGCTCCTCCTGGAGTTCCCGCAGCAAGCCTTGCGCCCGTGCGAGCAGGTCGTGTTGCTGCTCGGCGTATTCCGGATGGCCGAGGATGTAGCGCTCCACAGCTTGCAGGGGCCCTAACATTTCGGTGAGCCCGGCATCACGCGAACGCACCGGGGCTCTGACTTCCTCTTTGATAATCCCCGCGAGCAGATAGGCGTCGCGCAGCCGTTCCCGGATCAGCCGTTCGTCAATGAGATCGCTCTGCTCCGGCGTGACGGTCAGCAGCACGCGTACCACCGCATCTTTGACGTCTTGCTGCAGCAGCGCCGCATCGAGTTGTTGCACCGGATCACCTCGTTGCGCGTCGAGTTGTATGGTCACAAAACGCCGCGCCGGTACGGTGACAAAATCGTAGGTGGTGTGTCCTTTGTCGACCTGGGCCCAGACAAAGCCTTTGTCTTCGCGTTCCTCGCCAAAGTCAATGCGCTCGATACTGCCGGAATAGACCACGGGTGGCTGGGCGCCTTTGTGGAGATCCTGATGCCGATGAATGTGCCCCAGGGCCACGTAATCCCACGCCGGGTTGGTCATGGCGCTGAGGGGGAGAATGGGATCATGCCCGACCATCATGATACTCTGTTCTGAGCTGAGCACAGCGTTGGCCACACTGCCATGCACGGTGAGAATAGCGGGTAGGGTGGGATCAATTTGGCTGGCAAGCTGGCGCAGGATAGTGGTGGCTTTCTCGACGAGGGTGCGATTGCTCTCTTCAATGGATTGATCTTTATACTCCTCGCGGGACAATAGAAAGCTGCGGGTGATGTACGGCAAGCCCGCCACCTGCACAGGGCCCACGGCGGTGTCGATGACATACAATCCGGGCTGGTCGATCACCGTCACATTGGGCAGTCCCAGGGTGGCAAAAATTTCGACGGCGTGGGCCTTGCCCATGGTGTTGGGAATGTCGTGATTCCCGACTAAAATCACCACCGGCACCTGCGCCGCGGTCAGTCGTCGCACGCACTGCGCAAAGGCGCGTTGCCAGGAGGGATCGGGATCGCGATGCTTATAGATATCGCCCGCAAAGATGGCGAGCTGCACTCCGTGCTCCAGCGCATAGTCAATGGCATAGTGCACGGAGCGTGCGAAGTCCATGAGGCGCCGGTTCAGCCCGGTGACGGGATCTAGCCGGCCATAATTTTCCATGCCAAAGTGTATATCCGCCGTATGTAAAAGCTGTAGGGCCATCCGTCGCTCTCTCTCTGCTGGTGCGCGTGTCTGTTGAGGCTCGTGCCTAGTCACAGGCGTGCTGGGGCCATCCCTAGGAGCGCTGGCGTCCCGTCCGCCTGCGGAGCGGGCAAGAGGTCCGTGCTCCCAGGCTGAGGCTGAGCACACGAGGAGCTGTGGCAGTGCACGAGGTCGTCTGCGGCGCTGTGGGGCCTGCCAGCCTGTTCATATGTGCAGGCATACGTGTGATCTTACCACGAGACAGCAGGTGGCAACACTGTGAAGATGTGTGGGAGGGCGGTGTGACAGGCAGACAGGGCGGGGTCGCGCTTCTCCCCTCGCTCGCGCGCTTTCTCATGCGAGGCGCATGGCAAATGTGGCGTGTGGCAGTGTGGAGCCCCGACGAGCCCCGCCCAGGCAGGGCGACTGGCTCGTCACCCTGCCGATGTGCACGGCGGCATCGGGCTGGCGGACAGGCCTGTGGAGGGCCTCTTGGCTAGGATTTAAGGTACGAATATGACGTTCTCACAGTTGATAGCGCTATCACCGACGATATGGTTGCCTCCGGAGCAGTAGTCGAAGCCGTTGCCAGCCATCAAGATCGTCATCGCCATCGTCGCCAGCCATCCGATCATTCCCCTCCCCACCATACAGCGTATCGTCTCCAGGCCGACCTACTATGGTGTCGTTGCCGTCTTCCCCGTCCAACGTGTCGACATCCCCCTCGCCAAAAAGGATGTCGTCCCCCGGGCCGCCCAGGAGCGTGTCATTGCCAGGCCCACCACAGAGCACGTCGTTCCCCCCCAGCCCAGAGATGGTATCATTGCCACCGAGACCGACTATCACGTCATCGCCCGCGGTCCCGTCTATGATGTCATCGCCCTCAGTCCCGACATGGGTGACGTGAAAACCCTCACACACACACCGGGCTTGTACACGAAGACATCGGACATCGCGTTGGTGTCGCCGGGCACAAGATTGGTCTTTACGGATTGAAACGCGACAATACGCATGTAGGCGCTGATGGCGGGGGCGTCGCTGCCGCTGCCAACGCCGCCGTTACTCTGAACGCCGCCGGAGGCGACGCTGAGCCGCGTGGTGGCCCCCCGCGTACGGTCATGCACGAAGATGTCCGGCGCAGCGTTGGTGTCGCCGGGCACAAGAGAGTTGGCATAGGAGCGAAAGACGACAAACCGTCCTTCGCCACTGATGGCAGCATTGTAGCTCTGGCCATTGACTTCCAGACCCGCAGAATCGACGCTGACTCGCGTCGTAGCCCCTGTCTGGCGGTCATGCACGAAGATGTCCCAATCGTTGTGACCATCCCCGGGTACGAGATTGGTGGCAACAGATTGAAACGTAATAAAGCGCCCAGTGCCGCTGAGCGCTGGTGAGCGGCTATTGCTATTCCCTTGGATGCCGGCGGAATCAACACTCACCCGCGTGGTGGCCCCCGTCTGGCGGTCATGCACGAAGACATCCTCCATGTTGTTGGTATCCCCGGGCACCAGATTGGTGGCAGTCGAATAGAAGGTCACGAAGCGCCCGTCAGCGCTGATGGCCGGGAAGTAGCTGTCGTTGTTACTTTGGGCCCCAGCCGAATCGACACTCACGCGGGTGATGACCCCTGTCTGGCGGTCAGACACGAAGATGTCACTCTCGTTGTTGGTGTCGCCAGGCACGAGCGTGTTGGCAGCAGAATGAAAGGCGACGAAGCGCCCGTCGCCGCTCAGGGGCGCGGCGAAGCCTCCACCGCTATTTGGGCCACTAGCGGCATTGAAGCTGACCCGTGTGGTGGTCCCCGTCTGGCGGTCATGCACAAAGATATCCCACACGCTGTTAGCATCCCCGGGCACGAGATTAGTGGCATCGGATTCAAAGGCAACGAAGCGCCCGTCGTCGCTGATGGCTGGGAAGCGGCTCGGGCCGTTCCCTTCGACGCCTGCAGAACTGACGCTGACCCGCGTGATGGTCCCCAGCACACGGTCACGCACGAAGACATCAAAAGCGCCGTTGCCGTCCCCAGGCACGAGATTGCTGGCCCACGATGCAAAAGCCACGAAGCGCCCGTTGCCGCTTAACGCCGGGGCTTCGCTCACATTGTTCCCCTCGACGCCGACAGCGTCAACGCTGAGGCGGGTGGTCTCTGAGGTGGGATCGAGGACCGCCATCGCCGTTGTGCTGAGCCCTTCCATAGCCAAGACCACGATGAGGGCCCTCCACCAGCGGAGTGCGGTGAAACGAGTGTGTGTAAAACGTGCTGTATACATGCTGTGCTCCTTCGCGCTACCTTGTCTGACGTGGACTCGTGGGGCGCTGAGATCGCCCGCTCTGCCTCTCTTGTAGAATCAAGAGGCGTACTACAGTCGAGACACTGCACCAGGAGACAGCATGCTTCTGTGTCTATATCGTTGTTTTTTCTAGCACAAAAAAGCGAGAAAAACCCACAAAAAGGGCAACGCAGATGCCAGGATCCTGCCACGGCCTGGTGTCTGTCCACGGTGCGTACCCCCATGTGTGGTTGCCAGTATACTCCCAGATGTGGGGGTTATGGGGGCGGGCCTGGGCCGCATGGCCGTGACATGATAGGAGCTATGGGGCCTGCGGCAATTGGGAGGGCCGGCGGGCGCGGCCCGGCGCTGGTGGCGTTTACGTCGTGGCCGCCAGGGCCATACTGCGCTCGGCGAGGGCGGCAATGGTGCGCGAGGGGTTGCGACCAATAGCCTCGGGGATGATAGCGCCGTCCACCACGTACAGACGCTCATAGCCAAAGACCTGCCCCAGATGATCGACCACGCCGTGGCTGGCGTCTGGGCCGATGTTGCAGCCGCCCAGGGGATGCGGCGTAATCAGGGTTTTGAGCAGGCTCCAGGTCGGTGGCACCCAGGCCTGCCCACCCGTGGCCGCGGACAAGCGTTCGTGCATGGCCACAATGGCGTCAATCACGGGTGTGGATTGCGCAATGTCCCACTGGAGTTTCAACACGCGCCGCCACGGCGCCCACCACTTGCGACCGAGAGAGAGCCGGCCATCGGCGGCATCAATGCCCTGCGCGAACCAGGGCATCACGTTGGACAATGGGGGTTTGGCTTCGAGGTGCTGCTTGAGATGTCGCAGTACGGTATGCCAGCGGCGGTTCTTCGGACCCTGGGCCAGTTTTTCCTCCAGATAGCCATGCAGCAGATCGGGAAACCCACCGTCCTCAATGAAAAAGCGGGCCCCACCCTCGGAGCCGTCCAGGAAGTCGATGGCGGCCGAGATCGTCGGACCCTGGGTAGGATGAATCTCTCGGTCGTCGTAGAAGGCCGGGGTGAGGAAATCGCCGTTTGATGACCAGCCTTGCCCCAGGAAGGGGCTGAGTTGTGGCAGGGTGCGGTACTGATCCCGACAGCGTAACAGTAGCTCCGTTGAGCCCAGGGAGCCGGCCGCCAGGCAGACTTTGGCGGCGGTCTCGCTGCCTGGGATGAGCTCACCGTGCGCAATGCGGTCAAAGGCGACACGGTAGCCGGTGCCTTCGGGGGTAATGCGGCGCACGATATGCAGGGGCCGGATGTCGGCGCCGTGCTGCTCCGCCCAGGCCAGATAATTGAGGTCGAGGGTATTTTTGGCTTGCACGGCGCAGCCTAGATCGCAGGTGCCCAGATGAATACAGGTGCCCTGTTCCTGGCCCTGTGCGTTGGTGAAGCGCTCCGAGTGGCGGTGATCGAAGGGATCGTCGAGGCCGTAGTGCCACTGCTCGGAAAAGGCCACGGCCAGAGGCAGAGCCCGGAAGCGATCGCTGGCACCAATCTTGTCAGCCGCCTCGCGCATGAGCTGGAAGCGGCGGGTAAGCTGGTTGGCTGGCACCTCGCGCACGGCCATGACCTCGGCGACGCGCTGATAGTACGGCACCAGTTCCTGGTAGGTAATCTCGGGGGGCCAGCCAGCGGCAAACAGCTCGGGCGCGGCCTCCACTGAGACATTGGCGTAGATCAGCGAGCCGCCACCAACCCCCGCACCCTGGGCCACGATCATGTCGCCGAAGAAGCGCAGGTCGAGCCAGCCGTTGCTGGCCTGTGGCGCCTCCGGGTTATAGATCCAGCCGTCGCCGGGTTTGCGGGGATACTCCTGCGCCGACCAGCGCCGACCACGCTCCAGGACCAGCACGCGGTGTCCGGCTTGTGCCAGACGGCAGGCCGCAACTGCCCCCCCGAAACCGCTGCCGATGACGATGGCGTCGTAGCTGTATGCCATGGTGAGGTCTCCTTTACACGGTGTGTTGGGCTTGGCCCGGGACGCGGATGGGATCCTCGATGAGTTGCGCGGTGTGCACGAGCGACTGGCCAGGGGGCTCGATCCAGGGCGCGCCCGGCTGTGCCTGGGGCTGAAGTTGCCAACCCCCACGGCCCCCAAAGCGTTGCGTACGCACTACCTTCTGCACGCCAATGGGGTAAATGGTCAGGCCGCCGTCGCGGTCGAGATGGAGGCGCAGCCAGTGTTTGTAGTCCGGCAAACTTTGGCAGGAAAACACCTCGTTGGCGTGGAGGCGCCACAGCCGATTCGACCCCCACAGATACAACCCCATCAGCGCGCCACCGGCAAGGCCGCCACCGAGGAGCATCTCCACGACAAACAGCAGCACCTGCAACGGATGTTCCAGCGGCAGCTTGCAGACCGTCAGATTGAACAGCGCGAAAAGCCACATCAAACCGAGCGCCAGCAGGACATGGGCCATGGCATGCGTAAGACCGAGGAGTATCTTGTGCCAGCGCACACGGGAATCCGCAAAGCTGATCAGCCCCACGGCCAAGAGGAGCAGGAGCACGGCGCTGCCAGGACTGTGGGCTACGATCACCAAGAGCAGGGCCACCACGTCATTGAGGGTGCCACCGCCGCTAGGGCTGAGACTCCCAAGTTGTTCGAGGAGGCTCGCATCCATACTCCATTGCAAGACGCTCACGCTCTGCCACACCCAGGCATAGAGCAGATACAGCCCAGCGATGAGCAAGGAAAAACGCCAGCTTTTCACTGGAAAAAGCAGGGCACCGAGGGCGAGCTGGCGCGACGTCGCCTCCTCAGGAAAAACCTGCCGACGGGTATACGTCACCTGCGCCTGCCCATCCGGCACGTCGGGGAGGGAGAGCCGCTCAGGCAAGTCGTGGGTGGGATAGAGATACGCCCCGCCACCGCCAGCCACGAAACGCTGGGCTGTGCCGTGCTCCTCCTGGTACCGGGCATAGGCGTGGAGGTCTCCAGAAAGACCGATATGCACCGTGTGTTTATACGGGAAGATACACTGCTGCTGGAAGTAGGCAAAGCTTGTGTAGGCCTGCTCTCCTTCTGTCTGAGCGTACACCCAGCTCGGCTCCGCACTACACAGGATGATCCGTGAGCCCGGCGCCATCTCTGCTTGGGCCACGTGGTGGAAGAAGTCCAGTTGCGGTTGGTCAATATCGTGTTTCAACTGCACATCAATACCCCACAGCCACCAACCGTGCGGCAGTTTGAGCGCGAAATAGCTCCGAGTTTGCTGCGTTTTCCAGCCGCCGATCCAGCGCCCTTGGCAGAACAGACGGGTAAAGCTGGTTAAGCCATCATACCAATCGTGATTGCCGGGGATGGCAAAGAGATCTGGGGCGTGTGCCTCGTCCGCCCAAGGCAGGGCGGCACGATAGGGGCCCACCAGGCGATCCTGATACGCGGTGCGCTCGGCTGTCGGATACACCTGGTCGCCGCCGAAAATCAGCAGCGCCCCACGTTGCGTCGGATACGCCTGCCCGTTTCGGGCCAGCGTCAGCGTGGGTTCCGCCAGCAAGCGGGCCATGGTGTAGGTCGGGCTGAAGCCATCACCGACATCGGCAATATAGTCGATCCACATCTCGGCGCGGGGCTGACTGGTGTCCTGGGCGACGGGCTGCTCCTGGGCGACGGGCTCCCGCGTATAATCCACCACACGCTGGTCGCGCAAGGCGGCTTGCATCTCGCGGTAGTCCGCATAAGCGCCGAACAGCGCGGAGAGCAACGCCTTGATGCCAGCCCGGACCAACTCCAGGGGCCGAAACCAGGCGACCATGGGCTGAGGAGTGAAGCCGAGTTGCTGCGGACTGGCGGGGCGCGGGGGTGGGACATGGGCCATAGCGTGCTGTCCTTCTGCGATGGTTGCTAGCGCGGTCTAGCCGGGTTGGACCATATGACGGACGTAACTTTCCCACAACTCGCCCAAAAAGAAGCGTCCAAACGTGTACACCGCGGCGAGAGCCTCGGCAGTCGTCGGCGCGCCAGTGGCACGGAAGGTGGACACCAGGCGTACCAGGTCGGTGACGCCCAGCGTCAGCATCCCCGCACCGACCACCGGCCCCTGCGCGTCCGGCCCGGTGTGGAGCGTGGTGAACAGGGTGGTGGTGTCGGTCCACAGATCGAAGCCCGGATCGTCGCGGACTTCTTTTTTCCCGGCAAGGTAGTACGCCTGGCTAGCATGCGTGAAGCCGAGTTCGTAGACCATCAGCTTCAGAGTCGCCTCTGCCGTGGGGGAAAACAGGTTAAACACACCAGTGCTGGCGGGCATCCCCATGCCAAACGGGGCAAAGTCAATCGTCCCCGTTAGCCCACCCAGGTGGTGTGGATCAGCAATAAAGCGCTCCAGATTGTCGATGACCACGGTCGCATGCAGCGCCAGCTCCACCCCGGTGCTGCGCCCGCGGCTCTGGCCCTCCGCCGGGTCGTGGGTGTCGAGGGCGAAGGGACCAGCCATGGTCTCGCGAAAGGTCATTCCGACGGGGGTGTCAGCCATACGGTGTCTCCTACGCCGAGGGCTCGGCATAACCATGCCGATGTTTGTTCAGAAATTCGACCAGGCGCGGAAAGATATCCTTGTCATTGTTCTTGCCCATAAACGGATCCTGGTGCCCGTACCCCGGGAACACCACCAGCTCATGGCGACCAGGTACCAGGTGCTCCAGCCGTTGGTGGCAGACAATGTTGGAATCACTGAAGACCCGATTGTGTGCGCCGGTCATGAACAAGACGGGTGTGGTGATCTCACGGGCATGCGCCAGGTAATTGGCGGGAAGCGCCGCATAGCGCGGATCGTCCGGCAGGTACTTGACCGCCGTATTATCCGCTTGCACCATTTGGCGGACGTGCCGGTAGTAATGCATGCTGGTGGCACCATACAAATCCCCGCCACGTTGGTGCGTCACCTCGGCGAGATTGGCGTGCTCGTAGAGGGCTGGCCAACCAGTGCCCCACATCATCGAAAGCATGTGACAGGCCCGCACGTCGCATTCCTGGTGAAAAAGCGACACCACTGCGGCGAAGAGCCGACCCCGTGTCAGCGGTGGATCCTCGCTCCAGCGCGGGTCGAGATAGGGCAGGGACAGCACATAATCGACCAGAAATGGGGCAAAGAACAGCTTGAGATGCGACCAGGCCGGCACACGCGGGGTCAGCGCCACACTGTTGGAGATGACGCTGCGAATGCCAGAGACGGTACGCCCGAACAGCGCCATCATAAAGGACACGGAGCCCAGACAGTGACAGATGACGTGGATACGTCGATCCCCCACTTGCTGCCGGATGTGCTGCAAGGCGGCGGGAAAATCGTACAGGGCAATGTCGTCCATAGTGAAGCGATGACGCTTGAGGTTGTAACTGTGGCGGTTGCTCATGCGGAAATCAAAGGTCCAGACATCGGTGAAGCCGTGATCGAGCAGAAAGCTGACGAGATTGTAATGCTCCGGCATGATGAACATGTCGGAGGAGGTGGTGAGTCCATGCACGACCAGCACCACGTCGTCGCACGGTTGCCGCAGGAAGCGCAAGGCCGAGAGTCCTAGCTGGTCATCGGTGGTGATGTAGTGCGTGCTGATGTCGGCATCGTGCACACCTTCGAGCGTGAAGAGAGGGATTGCTCGCGCCATGATGAGACCTCTCCAGAGGTGGCGCTTATCCGAGATCCTGGATGAAGTGCCAGGGGTCATGAATGGTATACGAAAAGGTTACTGAAAGCTTAGCGCTGCTCGGGCCGTTTGTCGAGTCGGAAGCACATACTGAGGCCCATCACGCCAGCGACACTAGCAGCGACCGTCAGGCGTCCCGCCTTGACAGCCTGTCCGCACACCTGTCAGGTTGTCCCGGAGAGTGCCCTGGCGGGGAGCGGCCCACTGCGGAGAAGCTACGGTGAGCCCCGCTCAGGTGAGTCTCAGGGTGGCCCGGATTTTGCTCATCTCTTGAAGCGTACCTGGACCGACGACACCTCTCAAAAGGGAACCGTGCTATGGCGCCGTCACTTGATGCCTATACCCCACGCGAGATTGCGCACAAAATAGAAACTCTTGGCGTTACCAAAGCCCGTAGTGATCCCCTGAGCGTGCTGGTTCTCGCTGTCCTCGCTGGTGCCTTCATCGCGCTCGGCGCCCTGTTTTTCACCGTGGTGGTCACGCGCTCCACCCTGGGCTTTGGTCTGACGCGCTTGATAGGTGGACTGGCCTTCAGCCTGGGCCTGATTCTGGTGGTGGTCGGTGGTGCCGAGTTATTTACTGGCAATAACCTCATCGCCATGGCCTGGGCCTCGGGTCGCATTCGCAGTATGGAACTCGTGCGGAACTGGCTGCTGGTGTATACCGGCAACACTCTGGGGGCACTGGGCACGGTGGGACTGGCCCTCCTGGGGCATGTGGCCGACTTTGGGGACGGCGCGGTGCGGGAGACCGCCCTGGCCATTGGGCGACATAAGGCCGGGCTGGGCCTAGTCGAGGCGCTGGCGCTGGGTGTACTGTGTAATGGCCTGGTATGCCTGGCGGTCTGGCTCGCCATGGGTGGGCGTAGTGTGGCGGATAAAATCCTGGCGATTGTCTTGCCGATCGCCGCCTTCGTGACCATGGGGTTTGAGCACTCGATTGCCAATTTGTTCTTCCTGCCCTACGCCATTGCCCTGAGTGGCATGGCGGACGCGTCACTCTGGGCCGGTAGCCTGCGCAATCTGCTGGTGGTCACGCTCGGGAATGTGCTGGGCGGCACCATCCTGGTGGCCGGGGTCTACTGGTTGGCCTATTTACGCGTTGGGACGGGGACGGGGCAGGCCGGCACCGTTACGCTGGCTGACGCGCCACCGGGACCGCAGGCTTGACACCCGGGTGTCCTGGCGTATGCTGCCTCTGCGCACAGCACGGGAACAGCGTACGAACGAGGAGACAGGTGTGGCACAACCAGGGCATATGCGGAGCCTCGCCCAGGCGATGGGTTCCTGGCGTACGGCGTCGGTAACGCTGCTGTCGTTTGCGTCCGGGCTGCCGCTCGGGCTAGTGCTCATCGCCATACCGGACTGGATGCGCAGCATTGGCGTGGACATCCGCGTGGTGGGATTCTTTGCCCTGACACAGGCGCCGTGGACTTTCAAAGTGTTCTGGGCGCCGCTTCTTGAACGCTACCGCGTGCCCTGGCTGGGGCGGCGTCTGGGATGGGTGGCGTTGATGCAGGTGCTCTTGGCGGTTATCACGTTTGGCCTGGCCGGGGTGGGGCATCATCCTGAAGCCATCTGGGTGGTCGGCGCCTTGGCGTTGGCGGTGGCCTGTGCCTCCGCCACCCAGGACATCGCCCTGGATGCTTACGCCGTGGATGTACTTTTGCCAGCGGAACAGGGCATTGCAGTCGGAGCACGTATTGCCGCGTATCGCGCCGCCATGTACATCTCTGGTGGTTTAAGCATTACCCTGGCGGGGCGCTATTCCTGGCCCCTGGTCAACGTCGGGTTGGCCTTGTTATTTGTGCCGTTGTTGTGGGTCACGTGGAAAGCCCCCGAGCCCGCCACGCCTGCCACAGCTGGTCCACCCCCGCACTGGCGCATCGCCATCTGGGCCCCGTTGCAGGGTCTCTTCCGGCGTCCACGCGCGCTGGAAATTTTAGCGTTCGTCTGCTTGTATAAACTGGCGGACAATTTAGCCGGGGCGCTGCTGCGTCCGTTTCTTATTGACCTGGGGTACAGCGAGTTTGATCGCGGCGTGGGTCTGGCCACCATTGGCCTGGTGACGACGATTGGCGGAACGGTGTGCGGCGGGGTGTTGACCACGGTGGCGGGACTGGGGCATGCCCTGTGGATTGGCGGGGTGCTGCAAATTGTCTCCAACGTGGGCTACGTGCTGCTGGCCACGAGTGCCCCAGACCGTCTGCTGCTTACTGGCGCGATGGTCTTAGAAAATCTCACCCAGGGCTTGGGCACGGGCGCCTTTTCCGTGCTCCTCTTACGCCTCACGCAGAAGCGTTTTTCCGCCACGCAGTATGCCCTGTTGTCGAGTCTCTTTGGTCTGCCCCGCCTGTGGGCTGGGCCTGCCAGCGGTTTCCTCGTCAGTGCCATGGGATGGCAGGCGTTTTTCTGGATGACCATGCTGGCCGGGATTCCTGGGCTGCTCCTGTTACAGCGCTTTGCACCGCTAGGCGTCCGGGAGTTGACCCTAGACGAGGAAATGTGAGGTCTGGGGGTGTGATGGTGTATACTCTCGCCCAGACATTGACTTCCCCGTACACAGGAACAGTCTGACTATGGAACAAGTGGATCTGCAACGCTATGAGGTGACCGGCCTCCTGGGCATGGGCGCGGACTACGAAGTGCGTGCGGCCATTGACCGCGACACCGGGCGCCAGGTTGTGCTCAAACGGCCGTCACCGGAGACCTTGCGGCATCGTCTGCACGACGGGATTGCGGCGCGCACGGAACGCCTCCTCCAGGCGTATCAGGCGGTTGGCCACCGCGTGCCCACGGTGAGCGTCCTCCACGGCTACACCGAGCACGCCAATCACGATGCCTATTTTGGCGAAACTTTTGGCCAGACCTATCGGGTCACGGTGGAAGAGCGTGCCCTAGGCGTGCCGTTGATGGCGGACATCAAAGCCCGCTTTACCGGCGTGCCCATTGGCCTGGGGCAAAATCTGTTTGCGCTCTTTCCCCTCCTGCCGCCCCCACAGGCGCCAGCCCTGGCGGTGCAGCAGCAACTCCTGGATCTGGAAGAAGCGTTCTTTGACGCGGGTTATATTCTGCTGGATTTGCGTCCACATAACGTCTTCTACCAACCAGCCACTGGGCACCTGACGGTGATTGATTGCGGGGCCTTGGCGGAGGTCAATGGTGCGCCGAGTCGCCGCGGGATGCGCCCACCGGATATCCACGATTTTTACCTGGAAATGCTCAAATTTTACGCCACCCCGCAGGCACCGCCGACCCAGGCCAGTGGGTACCGCGATCCGTATGGCCTGCGCCCGGTGGTCAACTTTGAGCGCGAACTCGATCAGATGGCGCAGCAGTTCCGCGCCGTGGCAGACGTCCAGGTCCAGGAGGCAGCACGGACGCTGATTGCGCAGGTGCGGCAGCGGACGTACAGCACCTTTCAGGATTTTCGTCGTGATTTTACGGCCTATCTGGCTACAGTGCAGGCCGCACATCAGCGTCTCCCCCAGCAGGATGAAGCCCAGCAGGCCTGGCGTGAGGCGCTTACGTGGTTACGCGCCGAGTATTGGCAGCGCTATCTCTTTGATCCCTCCTCAGCTCTGGCGGGTTTTGCGGTATAAGTATTTGTAAGCAACTGCTAGGGCTAAAGCCTCGCAGCTTTGCCACTACTACGCTTGAGCCAGTTGGCCCAAGAGCGGTGCGACTAAATCAGGACGGCTTACTGCGCCCCTAGTGGCCAGGTTTCTGGCCGCGTTGTGATCCGCATGGGCCGTGTGCCCGCATTGCAGACAGGAGAAGACGGCTTGAGAACGGCGGTTCCGCTGATCAACGTACGCACACTCTGCACAGGTCCGGCTGGTGTTACGTGGGTCCACGAACAGCAGTGGAACACCAGCGCGTTGGGCTTTGTAGGTGAGCAAGTCGCGCAGTTGCCGAAAACTCCAATGATGGTGCTTCGCCCGTTGCCGCTTACGAACCGTGATCCGGTCGCGGATGTGCGTCAAGTCTTCCAGCACAAGCGCAGCTTGCGTGTCTTTGGCATACTGGACAAGGCGTTTCGCCAAGCCGTGGTTGACCCAGCGTTGGAAACGGGCTTGCGTGCCCGCCATCTTTTTGAGTCGTCGCTTGGCAGAAGTGGTGCCCGTCGCCTGGAAGGTTTGCCGGGCACGAGCGGTGCGTTGCCGTACGGCTTCCATGGCCGCGCCAGGAGAGTTGTGGCCATCCGAATCGGTCGCGATCTCCACAATCCCGAAGTCAACACCGAGGAAGCGTATGGGATGTATCGGGGAATCTTCTGGAATATCAATGGTGGCATGCAGATAAAACGTGCCATCCCTCAATATCAAGTCCACTTGCCCCTTGAGCCGTGCCAGAAAGCCCGCCTGATATTCCCCATAGACCATGGCTACAATCTGTCGGCCTTGCAGCGTCAACAGCGACACATGGGCTGGCCCCTTCCACCCCAGCAATCGTTCATCGTAGGTCATGGCTCCATCGGCTCGAAAGACGGGGCAGACGCGCTTGTCCCGCTTAAACGTCTCGACCGCCTTCCCCATGGCGCGAACGGCCATCTGGGAGGACAGGCCAAAGCGGTCCCGCAACTCCCGATAGCATCGCACATGGATAGCGGCTTGACTGAAGACCTGCGCGGTGAACCCCACCTGTGCGGCATAGGAAGCCGCCGCATTAAAGGCACGCATGGTCTCCAGCAAGGCGGTATGTTGCGCAGAGGTCGGCACCAGTTTGAGTTGCAGGGTGAGCTTCAGGTTCTAAGGATAGGATATGTCCGCCTGTTGTCAATAAAAAACTATGGCTCAAGCCTGGGGGCCATTCCTCCACTGCCGATCAATCGGCGTGGTTTCCAGGGGCTAAAGCCCGAGGAATTTTATGATACACAGCACCGTTGCTCTCCTGCACGATAATGACGGCCACGGCGAAGACTGTTACGTGATCCGTGCTCTCGATGACCATGCCTGCCTGGATGCCGTGATGGATGGCGTCACCGGGCGCCGAGGTTGGGACGCCAGCGACGCCGTGGCGCAGGCGCTCACGACTGCCGCAATTACTGCCCCCGACGATGTGCTAGCAGTGCTCGCCGAGGTCAATCAGCAGCTCTATCGGCGTGGGTGGGGGCGCTTTTTGCTGACCACGCTGTCCGCGGCGCTGTCGTTGCACGGCACTCTGCACATTTTCGGCGCGGGTGATAGCCCAGTGCTGCTCATCCGGCCAGACAGCGTGCAGCTGTTGTCGAGCCGTACCAGCGGTTTTGGCCCCATGGGCCCGATGCGGGCCATTGGGGGCAGTCCACAACTCGGCACGCTGTATCGGGCCACCATCCCCTTGGCACCAGGGGACCGCCTGGTGCTCGCCACAGATGGCGTGACGGATACCATCCCCCGCGATGCGTTGGTGACCCTGCTACGCCGTGCCGCGTCGCCGGAGGAGGCCGTGCAGCAGATGCAGACCACCCTCATGGCCCACCATACGGCAGCCCCGCTGGGGAGTGAGGGCCGCCGGGATGATTGGACAGCGGTGGTGCGCTTCTTCCACCCCTAGCAGCCCCTGGCGTCAGCCCTGCGCCGGGGCCCGGTCGGCCTCCAGCGGCAACATATACTCCTGAAAGCGTTCCAAAGCCTGGAGTTCGGCGGTCTTGAGAAAGTACCGAAAATGGCGGATATAGCGCGTGATGTCCCGTGGCATCATGAGCAACTCATCACGCGGCTCGCCAATGCGATAGATGGCATCAACGCCCACCTCTAAGCCCACATACAGCGTATCCTGCAACACCGCGAACGCCTTGGGATCCATATCCTGCCGCGCCATCCAGCGCGACGTTACCAGGGGTAAGCCGGTCCAGGCATACCATTCGGCACCCAGGTCATAGGTGTGCGCATAGCCCCGCGCCCCGCCGCGCCGCCGCACACCGTCGTTGCCGATGAGGAGAAAGGCGTCGTAGGTGTCTTGCAGCGTCACAAAGGTGGAGGGTTGCTGGCCGTAGCGCACCTGCAGCAGCATGTCCAGCAGGCGTACCGCGGTGACAGCCTCGCTGGTGACGCCGATGCGCATGGCACTCAGGGTGTCGATGGGTTGGTTGGCATACAGAAAGATATGACTACTGCGCTGCACCGTGGCAACACAAAAGCCGGCCACAGGTTGCAAACGGTCGGCATAGCGCCAGCCATCGACGACCGGCACGAGGCCGGCGTCAATCTCCCCGTCAATGAGCGCTGCGGCCACGGCACTCGGCACCATCTCATAGAGCACCAACCCACGGCGCTCCATGTCACAGTAAAAAGGCTCAGCATGCAGATAGGGAATACGCGCAACTCTCAGGGCCATGGATGTTCACCGTGTCTAAGGCGTAGCACCTTGTATCAGGGTTGTTGTGGGCGTTGAGGCTGGCGCGATTGTAGGAACCCCGCCGCACCACGTCAAGCTGACACCGCGGGGGCCGAGTCCAGGTGTAGCGGCGGGCCGGGCAAGCGCATTGCGGTGACGCTGTACAACGCGGGATGAGCGCGTCGCACGGCCATCTTGGCCGCTGCCCGAGCCAGCGAATTGACAAGAGTGGGCAAAATATGCTAGCGTCATCTCCCCGGTTCTCGGACAGTCATTCGTCTGTCGAGTAGTCCTCAGGGCGCAGTCAATAGCCCTCACCAGATGAGGGACTCGTCTCCGAGGTCGCGCATCAGGGTGGGGCTACCCTCCACCGCTGTGTAAGTCAGCGACAAGCCCCTAGCTTTAGCTATGGGGTTGTTGACAGATAGTGCCTTCCTCCGCCGCACGGGCTTCTCTGTACAATGACCAGGCCGTAAACTGGTGCAGAGGACGGTGTGGAGCGCGGCAGGGATGGCCTTGTAGGCCTACGGCAGGGGAGAAGAGCTTTGAGGGGTGGAGCAGCGGCACGACGCTATGCCAAAGCCTTGCTAGAGCTGGCAAGGCGCGACGGAATGATCGCTGAAATCGGCACGCAACTGCGGCAGTATCAGGCGATGGTCCAGGCCAATATACCTTTGCAGCGGGTTCTCGAAACCCCGAGTGTCGATGTACAGAGCAAAACCAACATTGTGACGGCCATCTTAGAACACACGCAATCGGCGCCTTTGCTGCGGAACTTTGTGCTCTTGCTGGTGGAAAAAGACCGCCTACGTCAGCTCGCGGCCATCTGCCTACACTATGAGCGCATGGCCAATGACGAACTCCAGCAAGTCGTGGCGCAGGTGACCACCGCGCTGGCCATGGATGCCCAACAGCGCCAAGTCGTGACCCAGAAAATTACTGCAGCCACACAGAAAACGGTCCAGCTCGAAGAGCTGGTGGATCCGGCCATTCTTGGGGGCCTGGTCGTCCGGGTCAATAACGTCATCTTGGATGGCAGTGTGCGCGGCCAACTGGCCCGGATGCGCAAAACATTGGTGTGACATCCTCACCCTCGCAGAAATAACGCTTTAGCGCGTGGAAGCCACGTCACTTGAGTGGCAGTGGAGGAAACCTTCCCGGCTTGAGTCAAAAGGGTTTGATGTGATATACGCATATGATAAAGTATCCTCATGAAAATTGTCCGCACGATTATCTGCACACTGGCGCCGACTGCGGAACAACGTACGGAGTTGGACGCCACGCTTGTGGCGTTTGCCGATGCGTGCAACTTTACGGCAGAGGTCGCGCGGTCGATGCATTCCACCAACAAAGTGACGCTGCAGCATACCTGCTACCAGGCACTGCGACAGCGCTTTGGGTTGTCGGCGAACCTGGCGATACGGGCCATTGCGCGGGTGTGTGCAGCGCTGAAAGTCCCCGTAAAGATGCACTCGGTGTTTGCGCTGACCTCTGCGGACTATGATGCACGCATCTTTAGCTTTCGGGAATGGGACTGGACCTTCAGCATGACGTTGCTCCACAGCAGAGCCTACCTTGCCACGAAGTTGGGGCACTACCAGAAGCGCCAGTTGCAAGGGCGCCTGCCGCGTAGCGCCACGCTGGCGAAGAGACGAGACGGCACCTTCTTCGTCCATGTGGTGTTGACGGACACCGCGCCAGAGCCTGCAGAACCGGATGGGGTCATCGGCGTGGACCTGGGCATCAAGAACCTGGCGACCACGGATGACGGGGAGAACTTCAGCGGTGATGCGGTTGAGGCCGTACGGAAGCGCTATGGACGTATGCGACGGACCTGTCAAAAGACTGGCACGAAGAGCGCCAAGCGCAAGCTCCAGACCATCCGTCTGCGGGAATCCCGTATGCAGGCCAACGAGAACCACCGAATTAGTAACCGACTGATTGCCAAGGCCAAAGACACGGGGTCCGCTATCGCCTGCGAAGATTTGGCAGGAATAGGGGACCGGATAACGGCTCGCAAGGCGCAGCGCAGTCGGCTCAAGGGCTGGGCGTTCTACCAGTTACGCACGTTCATCACCTACAAGGCGAAGCGTGAGGGGATTCTGGTGGTGCCGGTCGATCCGCGCCACACCTCCCGGACCTGCTCTGCCTGTGGGCACTGCGAGAAGCGCAACCGCAAGTCTAGGGATGCGTTTGTCTGTCGTCAGTGCGGATACGCCCTCCCTGCGGACTGGAACGCTGCCAAGAACATCAAAGCCAGGGGTGAAGTCATGCACCCTGTTGTTGGACCCGTTGACGCTGGGCCTCGGAACCCGGTTGAGGGTACTAACAAGCCACGCCACTTGAGTGGCAGTGGTTCATGACAGGGACATGATGCAGCATGGATCGTACGGTGTGCTTGGGCTCCAAGACACCGCAGTAGGGTTGTTCTAGCACGGCCAAGCGTTTCTCCTCGCTGCAGCGAGGAGCTTCAGCGCTCTCTTTTAGGAGGATAAGGCGCGGTGGCAGACATTACAGCAGCAGAAATTAGCGACATCATCAAACGCCAGATCGAAGGGTATGTCAGCGATATCGAACTGGCCGAGGTGGGCTCGGTGATCACGGTAGGGGATGGCATCGCGCGTATCTATGGTCTGGAAAAATGTCTGGCTGGGGAACTCTTACAATTCCCGCACGACATTTATGGCATGGCGCTCAACCTGGAAGAAGACAACGTCGGGGCCGTGCTCCTTGGGTCGGATACCGAGATCAAAGAGGGCGACGAAGTCCGACGCACCGGGCGCATCATGGAAGTGCCAGTAGGGCAGGCGATGATTGGGCGTGTTGTGGATGCACTCGGCCAGCCCATTGATGGCAAAGGCCCCATCCTGACCACCGAGAGCAGCCCGATTGAACGCATTGCTCCAGGCGTGATTGAACGCTCGCCGGTGAATCAGCCGCTGCAAACGGGGTTAACAGCCATTGACGCCATGGTGCCCATTGGCCGCGGGCAGCGCGAGTTGATTATTGGCGACCGCCAGACTGGGAAGACGGCGGTGGCGATTGATGCCATCATCAATCAGCGTGACGCCTGGGACAAAGAGCCGGAGTGGTATCCGGGGCATCCGGGCGTGGTGTGTATCTATGTCGCGGTGGGGCAAAAACGCTCGACGGTGGCCCGGGTGGTGCGCACCCTCGAAGACTACGGCGCCATGAAGTATTCGATTGTCGTGGCGGCGACGGCCAGCGACCCCGCGCCGTTACAATACGTGGCGCCCTATGCGGGTTGTGCCATGGGTGAATTCTTCCGCGACCGCCAGGGGCACGCGCTGTGTGTCTATGATGACCTCTCCAAGCAGGCGGTGGCGTATCGCCAGCTGTCACTGTTACTGAGGCGGCCTCCAGGACGAGCAGCCTATCCGGGCGTCGTGTTTTATCTACATTCACGTCTCTTAGAGCGGGCCGCTAAGCTCAATGAGGCACTTGGGTCGGGTTCACTGACTGCACTGCCCATTATCGAGACCCAGGCCGGGGACGTGTCGGCGTATATTCCCACCAACGTCATCTCCATTACCGATGGGCAGATTTATTTAGAGGCGGACCTCTTTTACTCTGGGGTACGTCCAGCCATTAACGTCGGTCTGTCCGTGTCCCGTGTCGGTGGCGCGGCGCAGATCCGGGGTATGAAGCAAGTGGCCGGGCGTTTGCGGCTTGACCTGGCGCAGTACCGCGAGATGGCGG
>SXND01000039.1 GCA_005777235.1 Pseudomonadota bacterium | reverse complement strand
GGGCAGGGGGGCCAGGCGGTCGGCCGGCGCGCCCGCTCGGCGAGGACGGCTTCGCCCAGGGAGACCGCGCGGACGCGGGCCACCTGCCATGCTGCCAGGATCAGCGCCGGGCGTGCGGGGGCGTCTTCTCCCGCGCGGACACGACGTTGGACAGACGGATCATCGTCGCGTATGCTGTGGCTGAGGCATAGCATCGGGCATGGCCCTCCTGTGGAAACCTTGGTGAGGGGTTCCAAAAGCGTACCGCATTTTCGTTGCTATGCCAGCCCTCCCCCAACTACAATGTGTGCCCCATCCGGTCGACGGTCCCGACACGATCGACCGGGATACGCAAGGGGACACGGTCTGCTAACCAGGTGGCCACGCTGTCTACGGGATGCGTGTGCGCAACCAGGCACTGCAGGTAATTGGTGGTGAGGTTGGCGATGCCGATGCGCAGGTCAGGCCACGCCTGGGCAAAAGGGGATCGGCCTGCCAGTGCCGCCGTGGTCATGGGGGGATTGAGAATAGCCATAGGGATAGCGCCACTGCCGACCAGCGTATGGTTCTGCACGCCACCGCCTTCTACCACAGTGACCGTCAGCCACGGGGCACACGCTTGGACCACGCTGGCGATGCCCTCTAACAACACATACCAGCTGCCGCCCTTGCCGCCCGCCGCAGCGCGCAGGGCCATTGGCGGTCGAGAGATGGTCTCCGGTGTTCCTGACATAGCGGCTCCTGTCGCGAGAGATCGGGAGACAGCGGAGGGAGCGCAGCACGCGCCGCGAGATGAGGCAGCGCACCCATTGCGTCGCTGGGCCTCCCGGTATAGACTGCGGCAGCATACGGCACGCTCCGGTGCGTGCCATTCCTGAGCCCACATTGCTGATGCACCTCGGAGGCTACACCATGCCACGTATCGCCCTTGACCTCAATGATGCTGCTGATCGTCAGAAGATCAATGCCCAGTGGCGCGTCGCCATGGGCTTAGTCCCTGGCGAGCCTAACGAGGGCTTGACGGCTCAGTTGCTCAGCACCCCAGCCCGTTTGGCCGACTACGATGACTCGGGATGGGAGATGTGTACCAACATCCGGCAGAGCATGTCGGTCGGTTTTACGTTCGCGTGGTACCGCATCACCATCGTCCTGCCGGAGAGCCTCAATGGCGCATCGTTGGCAGGGTCACGCGTATGGTTCGAGACCAATGCTGATAACTACGGCGAAGTCTGGGTCAATGGCCAGATCGACCGCAGCACTGGGACCATCGTCGGCCTCAATGCCTCGCAACGGGTCGAACTGAGTAACAGCGCCGTACCTGGTACACGCTATGTCATCGCCTATCTCGTGCTCAATGGGCCGCTGGCGGAACCACGGGGCGGGATCTTTCTGCGCTACGCCACGCTGGCGTTTGAGACCTCGAATTAGCGCCTCCGTGTTCGGCGTCGGCCGTACGGCCCCTCACCCAGCGGAGCGAGGGGCGACAACGCCCCCCCCCCGGCACGCTACACTTCTGGCGCCAGCCCCAAGGCTTTGAGCTGCGCCGCTAGGCGCGCCGCGCGTTGCTCGGCGTGCTCAGCGCGTTGCTCGACGTCCCGGACGTGTTGCTCGGCGTGCTCAGCGCGGTGCTCGGCGTCCCGGACGTGTTGCTCGGCACGCTCGACGCGATCGGCGGCTGTCACGATCCAGGCCCCCTGTGCGTCATAGCAGCGCAGCCATTGACGTGTCAGGCCATAATAGGTCCCTGTCCACAGCCCCAGTCCTACGTTCGCTTCCGGTAACCACAGCCGTTGCTCCGGAGGCTGCATGGCCCGATACCGTCCATTGGTGAGCACAAAATACTGCACGGTATCGGTATAACGGCTAAATACAACGTAGTATGGCACTTGGAGAATGCGCTCATACACGGTCCACTTGGTCGGTGGTCGTCTGGACACGCGCTGCGTGCGTCCCAGATCCTCGTCTTCCGTGCCTGGCGAGAGGAGTTCAACCACGAGATAGGGCATCACTTGTTCCTGCCAGATGACATAACTCATACGCAAATCGTGCTGCTGATACAAGGAGGGCACGCCCAGCACAGCGAACCAATCCGGGCGTTTGTGCCAGCTGGTATGGCGCACATCATAGTAGAGATTGAGATCAGTGGCCACCAGGTAGCGGTCTGGGAGATAGTCTACGGGCTGAAAGGTCTCTCGTAAGAGTTGTGGTTGGTAATAGTGAAACTCGTCAGGCAAACCAGGCTCCTCGGGATCTTCACTCGGTAAATCGTACATGGTCGGGAGCGCCTCGCGCCGGTCACGCAAGGCCTCCGTGGACCAGAGCGCTGGGATGGTTGGGGTTCGATGACGCATAGCTTTGCCCTTCGCTTCCACCTGTTTCAACGGCGCTACACCAGATGCCAGCGCGGATACTTCACCTTCTCCACTTGTAAATACTCCACCAGCCACTCCTGCACTGACTCCTCCAGATAAAACGTCGGCTTAATCAGCTCCGCCTCATCGGCGATGCGTCCCTCGGCCACCGCCTGCCGGGCCAGGCTCGTACCGGGCAACAGCGGCACGCCAATGCGCAGGTTGGCCACGGCCGGCTTGATACTGCGCAGGAAATCGAGTTTTTCTTCTACCGTCTCCCGGGTTTCGCCTGGTTCGCCAAAAGCCACCGCTAACGTGTAGTGCAGATCGTGTGCTTCACACAGCCGACACGTCTCCAGCATGGGTGCCACGCGCTCACTGATCCCGGCACCGCTATGCGGATCGCCGCGCAGGTTGCCCATGAGCACCAGTCCACAGCCCGCTTGCTTCATCAGCCCGAGGAGTTCCGGGTCGCAGCCAAACGGCGCCAGGCAGGTGTTCCAGGTAATTTTGACGTCCGCATCGAGCAAGGAGTGGCAGAGGTTTTTGGCATGTTGTAGTGGCATGTTAAAGGCGTTGTCGATAAAAAATACCTTACGCAGCCCGTATTGCTGCTGCATGGTCTGCACATCCTGCACCACGGCATCAATAGGGCGAATGACGCGCCAGGCTTCCGCATCTTTCTCGGTCGGCGAGGCGGCGGCGGTGGGATAGTAAAAGCCACCAAGCTTGGTCAAGATGCCGATACCAAAACCCGCCTGGGCATATTTGTGCATGTCCAGATCGTCCAGGCGTGGAGGATGCGTGAAGGACGACACACAGCGTCCGCCAGTGACCACGACCTCGCCACCCTGACGATAGACGATCCCGGGCAGATCATGACAGGGGGCGTCCGCCTCCAGACGGTCAGCCAACTGCACGAAGGCCTCGGCGGCATCGCCGGCCAGACCCAGGTCAGGTTCGAGATAGGTAAAGACTTCTTTGGGCAAGATGCTGAAAGCGGGTCCGCCGCAGACAATGGTGGCTGGCGTCAACGCGCGGATTTTGTCGATCACCGCTTTGGAGAACGGCAGGGCCCATTGCGTATTGAGATAACTCTGGTTGCTGAGATTGCGCACCGACAGACCCACGAGCTGCGGCTGAAACTCCCGCACGGCCTGCTCAACATCCCCCAGCGGGTCTTCAGAAAACATCAAATCCAATGTTTTGACACGGTGCGGTGAGGCGGCAAGGGCGCCTGCCAGGTACGCCAAGCCAATGGGCAGTGGCTGGGCATTCATACGGCTCATCAGCCGGTCATACTGGTTGGTGGCGATCAGTAGGACGCGCATAATTCCCTCCGGATTCTCGCGGCATGCGATGGGGTAGTGGCTCAGCAGCCATGTCGGGGGGCACAGGAACAATGCATCGATTATACGTGGCGCGCATGCGATGTCAACGCCTGAGACGTCCTATCCCCACCAGCGCACTGACCGGACGCTTGCTCTCGCCGCGCGGCGTTCCATGACCACAGATCGCCTTGGAGCACGGACCTGGGGAAGCGTGGCAGCCGCGACGTTCCCCACAGGGGCAGACACTTTGCGCATCGTGTATGCAACGCTCATCACACATTGCCACGGCCTGGCAATGTGTGTATTTTCTTCCAGCATGTGTGGCGCCTGCGCGCCATGTGGGCCCCAGCCCCTAGCACGTGTACGCACAGGGCTGGTGCCATGGGCATCGCGCTGCCTGGGTCACACGCGTACAGCCCTAGACGGGTGCCGGCTCTGATCCCGGCAACCATTCTCTAGCTACACGAGGGCTCACATGATCTCACGCCACTCTCGGTCTCGACTCGGCAAGGTATACGAGGGCTGCCTCGACCACACGGCCCTGCGGATACAGCCCGCCCTGCGATACGCCCTGCGGCTCCTCCTGACGACGCTGGCGTCGTTGACGCTCTTGGGCGCACCGCCAGCTGTGGCGGAAGCACCCTGGGACGCCTGGCGTACCAAAGCCGTTGAGGCAGGCGTCACGCCGAAGCTCACCTATGTCACCGATCTCCTGGGGAATCCCACCGGTGGGCAGTCACAGCGCTTGCGCTACGCCGGGGACTTGAGTGTGGGGTTGTCCTTCGATCTCCAGACCCTGGCCAAACTCCCTGGTCTGAAGTTTCACCTCTCCGGAACCTGGCGCTCTGGGAAGGATCTGTCGCAGGACATTGGTAATACCTTTCCCCCGGCGCAGATTTTCGGAGGGGATACCGTCCGTTTGTACCAAATGGCCTTTGAGCAATCACTGCTCGACGAGCGGGTGTCTATTCTGGCGGGACGTATTGGGCTCGGGGATGAGTTTCTCACCGCCCCGCTATATGGGGCTTTTGTTAGTGCCGCTTTTGCTGGGAATCCGTTCAGTGGACCAGCGAATCTCCCCGGTTTCTCGGTGCATCCCGTGGCCACGTGGGGTGGACGGCTGCGCGTGCAGCCCACCGAGAATGTATACATCATGACGGGTCTGTATAGTAGCAACCCGGGGATCGGCCGCAATAGCGCCCATGGGGTCGATTTCAGCCTAGGTCGTGGGGCGATTACTATCACGGAACTGGGGTATCTGCACAATAAAAAGCCGGGAGCGACCGGCTTACCGGGGAACTATAAAATCGGCGGCTACTATGATTCCAGCCGCTTTACCGATCTGTCCGATGCCTTCGGCGCTGAAATCCGGGGCAACGCGGGTTTCTACGTGCATCTCGACCAGATGGTGTATCGTGAAACCGGCTCCGAGGCACTCCAAGGGCTGACCCCCTTTGTGGCACTGACCGTGGTGCCCTCAGAGCGCCGCAACGTCTTCCCGTTCTTTCTGATCGGCGGCTTGACGTATCAAGGGCTCTTCCCAGGGCGTGATACCGACACCACCGCCTTTGGGGTAGCCTATGGCAAGTTTAGCGATCACCTCGACCCGCAGAACTATGAACTCTTGCTTGAGTGGACGCATGCCTTTGCTGTGACGCCATTCCTCACTGTGCAGCCGGACGTGCAATATATCATGCGCCCCGGTGGCACCAACGCGCTACCGAATGCCTTGGTGGTAGGGGCCCAGATTGCGCTCACCTTTTGAGTCTCCCCCTCTATCTGCCGACATGCGACACACATGCTTGCAGCCCGTCCGGTATGGCTGTGACGGGCTTGCTCTGTGGCGCACTATGGATTCCGGGGAGCTACGTGAGCGCGTGCCGAGGCCCCGCGCCGTTGGGGTGGTCGCACGCACCTTGGCGTGGTGCAACCTGTCGCGCTGCTTGCGCCAAGAGGCTGCCGGTTGGCGCGATGTCCCGTCTTGACGGTCCACAGAGATGGGATGATGTCGTATCATGCGTCTGGTAATCCATAGCGGCGCAGCATGCGGGTCAACGTGCGCGGATGGACCCCGAGTAACGTCGCCGCCTGCCCCTTATGACCCCGCGTCTTGGCCAAGGCGATGGTCATGACATGCTGCGTGAGGTCATCCAGATTCAAGGGCATGTCGGCCGCGAGCGTCTCTGCGGGCGGCGCGGCATGCATGGAGCGTACAGCAAGGCGAGGGGAAAGCGCGGCGCTGTCCAGTCCGAAGTCTTCGACATCAAGCGCGGCCCGCGTACTCAGCGTCACCCCCCGTTCGATCACATGGGAGAGTTCACGCACGTTGCCTGGCCAGTCATACTGTTCGAGACACCGGAGAGCTTGCGGCGTCAGGTGGCGTGGTGTGAGGTGGTTGGCCGCGGCGTGGCGCTGGAGAAAGGTCTCCACCAGCAAGGGAATATCGTCGCGGTGCTCACGCAAGGGCGGGATGGGGACGACCATCACGTGCAGCCGATAATACAAATCCTCGCGAAACGTGCCCTGGCGCACGGCCTGGACCAGATCGCGATTGGTCGCGGCGATCACCCGGACATCAATGGCCACCTCGCGATCACTGCCCACCGGACGCATCTGGCGCTGTTCGAGCACCCGTAAGAGTTTCGCCTGCATCCCCAGCGGCATCTCACCGATTTCGTCCAGAAAGAGAGTGCCATGGGCGGCTTCCACCAAGAGGCCGCGGCGGGCGATATCGGCGCCGGTGAAGGCACCACGGGTATGCCCAAACAGCTCACTTTCGAGTAACCCCTCCGGCAGCGCTGCACAGTTGACGGGCACAAAGGGCTGTCGGCGGCGCGCACCGTGATAGTGCAAGGCGCGGGCTACCAACTCTTTGCCGGTGCCACTTTCACCCTGAATAAGCACCGTACTCGTGGTCGTGCTCAGCCGTTCGAGGAGGGCAAACAGGCGCTGCATCACGGCACTTTTACCCAACAGTTCGCCAAACGCGTAGCGTTCTTCCACGGCCTGGCGTAAGTGCTGGTTTTCCAGACGCAGGGCGCGTTCCGCCAGCGCTTTGTGCACAATGGCCCCGACCTCCGGGAGTTTGACGGGTTTGGTCAGAAAGTAGTATGCCCCGGCTTTCATGGCCTCGACTGCCACGTCAATACTGCCAAACGCGGTCATCAGGATGACTTGCGTCTCGGGCCGGGAGGCGTGCAGCTCCCGCACCAGCTCCATCCCTCCGATACCAGGCATGCGCAGATCGGTCAGAATCACATCGGCGGGGTGCTCGGCGAGGAGCTGTAAGGCAATTTCGGCATTCGGGGCTGTCGTGACTTCATAGCCTTCGCGGCTGAGATAATTGCGTAGCAGCGTGACCATACCGACTTCATCGTCAACGACCAGGATCTGTGTTGCGGTCATGGAGCTATCCCTACGAGATCGAGCACATATTGCGGAGGTTGTGGAACATCGGTATCAACGATGCGGGTAGCAACCTGTTCTGCGGCACTCAGGGGTTCGAGCGTCGCCACCTGTCCGCGCAGGACCGCCAGATTGGCCTCAGAAGCATCCTGCCCCTGTGCCTGGCGCAGGGCCACCCGGCGTTGCAGCGTCTCGGGCTGGGCACGAAACGCCAGGATCAGGAACGGCACGCCAAGCTGGGTTGCCAAGTCACGGAACGCCTCGCGGTGCGCCCGCTGCAGAAAGGTCGCATCGACTACTGCCGTATAGCCAGCGGCCACCACGCGCTCTGCGAGCCGTGCCAGCACGGCATAGGTGCGCTGGGTGGCCTCCGGGGTATAGAGATCGAGCCCGTCGCGGCCCGCGGAGCGCTCCAAGGGGGCCAGACCGAAGAGGCGTTTGCGTTCGACATCGGCCCGCAGGCGCACCGCGCCCATGGTGTCAATCAACGGCTGGGTTCCTGAGGTTTTGCCGCTGCCGGAAAGCCCATGGGTGATCACCAGGCGCGGACGCGACGGGTGCGTAGAGCGTGCCGCCAGAGCGAGATAGCTGCCGAAGGCCTGGAGGAGGTGCGCATGCTCCTCCGGCGCTAGGTGGCGCTGTCCCAGACGGATGCCAGCCACCTTGGCGCGCACAAGGGCGCGATAGACGAGATAGAATGGCAGCAGTTCCAGCAAGCCATAGTCGCCTGTCGCCTCTAGATAACTGTTTAAGACCCGATGCGCCAGATCCGGGCGTCCGCGGTCCTCCAGATCCATCGTGAGGAAGGCGACATCGCTGGCGACATCAATCCAGCGCAGGGCGGGGTTGAATTCTAGGCAGTCAAAGATGACCACGGCGTCGTCTTGCAGGATCATGTTGCCCAGATGCAGATCCCCATGGCATTCACGCACGTAACCGTCCTGCCGGCGCGCGGCAAACCTGGGGTGGTGCGCGGTAAAGGTGCGCTGACACCAGGCCTTGATCTCCCGAGCCTGGGCCTGCAGGACCGGGTCGTGGATGGCGTCAAACAGGTGCTGGAAATTCTCCTGCACGGGGTGCCAGACGGCCTCTGGAGTGCCAAAGCCGCTGCGGGGGTCCGCCACCGCGATACGGGCATGAAAGGCGCTCAGCGTGTGCGCCAGGTGGTCGATGTGCGCCACCTGCAGGGTGCCTGTCTCAATGCGATGGCTCAGTAAGGCGTCCTGGGGGAACTGCGCCATGCGCACGGCGTACTCGATGGGAGCACCCGGGCCGTGCCAACGCGGCTGTGCTGGCGTGCCATAGATGGGCACCACGTCGAGGTAGAGTTGCGGGGCCAGACGGCGATTGAGGCGGAGTTCTTCCTGACAAAAGGCGTGGCGTTTGGCCAGCGTCGAGAAATCTACAAAGCCTAAATTGACGGGCTTTTTAATTTTGTAGGCGTAGGGGCCGGTCAACACGACCCACGAAATGTGGGTCTGCTGGACAGTGATCTCGGTGGTCGGATGCTCGTAGACCGCGCGATCGGTCAGGGCCTGGATCAATCGGTCGTGCGCTGCCATCGGCCTGCTCCCTCCCAAGACGACGTTGTGCGCTGGGATGCCTCTCCTACATCCCATGCCTGGTGTTTTCCCACACCGTAGCCATGGTTATAGCACAGATTCCTGCGCCGTATGGTTGCGGTGTGCCTGGCCTGGGGTAGGCGCGCGTACAGGACACAGCACGACAGCGCTCTGGTCGCGCGCACCGTCATGGCTGCTGGCGCGGGAGAAACCCCGACGATGCTTGGGACCGCGCGCGCCACAAGGCGAGTTCGCGCTGCAGCGCGGTGAGCCGATCCCGCATCTCCAGAATCACCGCAATACCGGCCAGATTCACCCCCAGGTCACGTCGCAGCCGCTCAATCACCCGCAAGCGGTCCAGGCTGGTGGCATCAAACAGGGAACGGGCTCCCGCTTGCTCTCTCGCCTCAAGCAGACCATACTCCATCAACGACTCCAAGCGGCCCGGATGCACCCCGGCCCGTGTCGCCAGGCTCTCCAGGGTGAACTGCTCCTCTTCAAGGCGACAGATGGCAATCTCTACACGCGACTCGCTCATGACCTACTCCTTTGGCATCATGGCCCGTGGATTGAACGGTGATGCCGCGGCTAAGCTTTCCCACAGGACACGCTCCTGCTCCGTGAGTTGTGGGGGGACGACGATGCGCAGCATGACGTAGACATCCCCACGCCGACCATGGCGATGTTGCAGGCCCTTGCCGCGCATACGCAAGCGCTGGCCCCCTTGCGCGCCCGCCGGGATCGTCATGTCCACCGGCCCATCCAGCGTGGGCACGCGGACCTTGGCGCCGAGCGTGGCTTCCCAGGGCGCAATGGGCAGCTCGACCTGGACATCGCCATCACTGAGTACGTGAAAGAGGGCATGGGGCCGCAGCCGGACGCGCAACAGCAGATCGCCTGCAGGGGCGGCCCCCGTCCCCGGTTCGCCATGCCCAGCCAGGCGGATGGTGGCGCCTTCAGATGCCCCAGCGGGAATGCGGACTTCGAGTGTTTTGTGGTGTGCCACCCTGCCTGTGCCATGGCAGGTGGCACACAGCGTGCGCTCGCGCCTGCCCTGGCCCTCACAGGCCGTGCAGAGCGTCACCGTCTGGAGGGTGAGGGTACGAACCCCGCCACGATGCGCTTCTTCGAGGCTGAGGTCGAGGTGCCCCTCGCTATCCTGCCCACGCATGGCAAACCCGGCGCCGGCACGGCTCCCTCGCCGGGCGCCAAAGAGCGTCTCAAAGAAGTCGCTAAAGCCACTGCGTCCGCTGCCAGCGCCGAACAGGTCGTTGAGATCCACGTCGCGGCCTTCCCACTCGGGTGGTGGCGTAAACGTGCTCCCTGTTTTCCAGTCTGCCCCGAGTTGGTCGTAGCGCTGGCGTTTGTCCGGGTCGGAGAGCACTTCGTAGGCTTCGCTCAGCGCTTTGAAGTGCTCCTCCGCTGCCGCGTTGTCAGGATTGACATCGGGATGATACTTGCGCGCCAGCTTTCTGTAAGACTTTTTAATCTCTTTGTCCGTTGCGGTGCGGGCGACGCCCAGCACTTCATAGTAGTCACGGAACTGTACAGCCATAATGTATGCTTTCTCCTCCCGCTCCACACCACTATGGGGCGCCGCGGGATGCCAGGCAGGTGCCCCCTGTCAGCGCCTTTATTCGGCGTCATCTTGTAGCACGTCCTGGATGCGTCGCTCGAGCTGATCCAAATCCCAATGTCCCTGATCTCGGATGATCGACCGTAACAGGGGATTGATCTCACTGAGCGTATCGAGCATGTCACTCAAGAGCTGCTGTTGTTCCCGGTTTTTGGTGATTTCCTTGGGAAGGTCCACGAGATCGCCCAGGATGGCGCTTTCTGAGCGCGACGCGATCATGGGGGCGTCCAGATGCTCAATATAGACTTTGGTGCGTTTCCCAGGACCACGGCCTTCCTCTATGGGCTCGATCCCCACGATGCTGTCGGAACGAAAATACTTGCCGTACCCTAAGGGCACGATCAGGCCTTTTTCAATTTTCATCATGCCGCTCCTGGCGAGAGAGGGGTCACACTGTTCAGCATGCCGTCCTGTCTGACACACTGCGTGCATGCAAAGGCTATGCCAATGAGGTCAGCTCCCAGGCCGCGCTTCTGGGGATACGGCGCACGCCATCGTGGGCAGCCCCCGGAGCCCATGTCGAGACCGGGCCGTCTGCCAGGTTGTCCTCCTTGAGGACATTATGTCACTTTGGTGAGGTGTCTGGCACAGCCGACGACTCCCCGCCGGGCCGCTTGACGTGTCGGTGGTGTCTGGCATAGCATGGACAAAATCCTGAAAGAGAGTGACGTACTCCCCTGACTGTAGCCGGGGGCTCTGAGGAGTTGGTGAGGACGCAAGATGCTGTGCTCTGTGGTACGCTGGCGGGCCTGGGGCCGCCTCGTGGTCTGCGTGGTGTGTGTCTGGCTGTCTGGATGTGTGGACCGCCAGCCTGCGGTCGTCTTGCCGCCGGTGGAGCGCACGGTGGACGACGTCATGGCCCTCTATACGCCAGGCGCGGAACAACGCTTGCTCCCGTACTTTGATGCCGCGGGCGTGTCCTATCCGCCGATGGCGCTGACCCTGCTAGGCTTCAAAGAAGAAAAGCGCCTCGACGTGTGGGCCCAGCAAGCGGGCCACTGGGTGTTTCTGCGCTCGTATCCGATGCTGGCTGCCAGCGGAGTCGCGGGGCCGAAACTGCGCGAGGGGGATGAGCAGGTGCCCGAAGGGCTGTACCGCATCGAGGCTCTGAATCCGCAGAGCCAGTTTCATCTGTCGCTAAAGCTGGACTACCCCAATGCCCTGGATCGCCGACAAGCCGTCCGGGAAGGGCGGGAGCAGCTTGGTGGAGACATTTTTCTCCATGGTAAGAATGTCTCTGTCGGTTGTGTCGCCTTGGGCGATACGGCCATCGAAGAGTTGTTTGTGTTGGTGGTACGCGTCGGGATGGAGCACGTCACGGTCTTGCTGGCGCCCTACGACTTGCGCCAGCCGGTGACAGGCAAGACAGAGGGCCTGCCGCTTTGGGTGGCAGCGCTGTATGCCGAGTTGCGTCGCGCGCTAGCCCACTTCCCGCTGTCATCCCACGCCCTCTAACTCATGTGCCACACAACGACAGGCCATCTCTTTGCGAAGCACCATCCAGCCTTGCAGACGCTTTGCGGAGGCTCACCAGGGGGATTCAAGTGCCACCGGCAAGAGACAGGGCCTCCACCTGTGTCCCCGCCAGGCCAGCGACGAGCTGGGGCAGGCCGGCGAGGCTACCGATGGCCGCCCGCCCGCCTGTCTGCCTGACAAACCAGCAAGCGGCTGCGACCTTGGGCCCCATCGACCCCTCGGGGAAGGCATACGCCTCCAGTGCCTCGGGCGTGGTGTGGCGCAGCAACCGCGCCTGGGGAGTGTCCCAGTCGAGGTAGACGCCATCCACGTCCGTCGCCAGCACTAGGAGCGCGGCCTCGATCTCACGGGCCAGCAGGGCACTGGCGAGATCTTTATCAATCACGGCCTCGACTCCCACGAAGGCGCGCCCACCGTCTCGACAAGGCATTGTGGGGATGCCACCACCGCCCATGCAGATCACGATGGTGCCTTGGGCGAGCAACCATTGGATTGGACGGAGTTCCACGATACGCTGGGGCCGGGGCGAGGGGACGACGCGGCGCCACGTGTTGCCATCGGGCTTGACCACCCAGCCCTGTGCTGCCGCGAGTTGCTGCGCTTCCGACTCGCTGTAGACGGGCCCGACAAACTTCGTGGGGTGCTGGAACGCCGGATCCTGGGGGTCAACTTCGACTCTGGTGAGGAGCGTCGCCACAGGCACGTCGGACGGTAGCACGTTGCTCAGTTCCTGCTCGATCAGGTAGCCAATCATACCCTCGGTTTGGGCTCCGAGCACGTCCAGTGGATAGGCTTCAACCGCGGGATAGGCGGCCGCCTGGAGAGCCAGCAGGCCCACTTGTGGGCCGTTCCCGTGGGAGATGATGAGCTGATGCCGGCGTGCCAGTGGTGCCAGGGCCTGGGCTGCCAGCTGCACATTGCCGCGCTGCACCTCCGCGGTCATGAGCTCGCCACGTTTGAGCAGGGCATTGCCGCCGAGTGCAACGACTACACGCATCATCCCCCTCCTTACTGCGTGCGGTAACGATCATCCTATCCATGCGGCATGACCAGGGAGCAAGAACCATACCGCAGCGCATACAGGCATGACAGGGTGTTTGGCAAGCCTTTTGCTTATCCTGGCTCTTGGTGCTGGCGGTTGGCAAGGGAGAGCAGGAGGGGGATGCCTGTGGACGATACGGTCAAAGTCGTGGTGCTGGGGACAGGGCAGATGGGCTCTGGCATGATCAAACTGCTGTTGCAAAAATCCGGCATTGACCTGGTCGGAGTCTACGGGCGGAGAGCCTCTCGCGTGGGCCTGGATGTCGGCCAGGTGCTAGGGCTTGATACGGCTCTTGGCGTGCAGGTGAGTCATGATCTGTCGGCAGTGCTGGCGCATACCAAACCCCATGTAGTCTTGCAAGCCACCTGTTCCCGCGTCAGCGAGGCGGTGGATGAGATCACCACCGCCCTCCAGCACCGAGCCAATGTCATCTCGATTGCCGAAGAAATGGCCTACCCAGCCTACAAGGCGCCGCAGAGCGCGGCAGTCCTGCATCAGCTGGCGCTCGACCACCAGGTCACGGTGGTCGGCACCGGGATTAATCCAGGCTTTGTGCTTGATCTCCTGGTCATTGCCCTCACCGGCGTGTGCTGGCGGGTGGACGCTATTCGTGCGCAACGGGTGAACGACCTCTCCCCCTACGGCCCCGCGGTGTTGACCAGCCAGGGCGTTGGCCTCACCCCGGCGGCGTTTCACCAGGGCCTCCAAGACGGCACGGTCGTGGGCCACTATGGATTCCCGGAGTCCATCAGTATGATCGCCAGGGCCTTGGGATGGCACATTGACCGCATCGTCCAACACCGGGAGCCTATTATCTCGCGCGTCACACGGGCCACGCCGTTTGTGACCATTGAGCCTGGTCGCACTGCCGGGTGCCTCCATACCGCGGTGGCGTATCGGCACGATGAGCCCGTCATTACCCTCATACATCCGCAGCAAGTGCACCCGCATCTGGAGCATATCGCCACAGGCGATGTCATCGACATTCACGGCGAGCCGCCGGTGCACTTTGCCAGCAGCCCGGAAATCCCCGGTGGGCTTGGCACCATTGCCCTAGCGGTGAACATGATTCCGCCGGTGATGAACGCCGCTCCCGGTCTGACATCCATGGCCGCATTGCCGGTACCGGCAGCCATCATGGGCGATGTGCGCATGCTGCTGCACGCCAGGCCACCACAGTGACAACGTGTCCTCGGGCACGACACGTTGTGCGCGTATGCCAGCCTTTCTGTCCCGGGCAACGTGCGCCACCGTCCGGCAGGCTGAGGCATGACGCAAAGCCTAGCGGCTGGCATAGATGTTGCCCATACTTCTCGTAGCGGCTGTAACAACAGGCTCACATCCAGGAGAACGATGATGCCAGAGCGGGCCACGACACATACCTGGGTGGAAATACACCGCATAGTGCTCGCCCCAGGCGAGCGGGCGCCCCAGGTGCCGGCAGACACGCAACAGGTGCCTCTGGAAATGCGGGTCAAAGGCTTTTTATGCCATGATGCCAGCCTGGGAGAAGACGTGGACATTCTCACCCCGGCCGGACGCATGTTCACAGGCACGCTCGTGGCCATCAATCCAGCCTACACTCACCTGTATGGTCCGCCGATTCCCGCCCTGTTACCGATTGGCGGCGAGGTCCGGGCGATCCTCAGCAACAGGGGCAAGCTGCTATGAAGCCAGGGGACACCTATCAGGCCATCATGAGCCAGCGCGCGGAGATTATGCGCACCTCTGTTGGCATTGATTACGCCGCCTATAACACAGGACACCTGGCCTTTGCGTATGAACGCCTGTTGTCTGACACTGGCTATGGTGTGGACACGGTCCGCGCCATCCAGAGTCGCACGGCAGTGGGTAACACCCCGCTGCTGGAACTTACCAATATGACTGCGCTGGCCCGTGTGCTCTCCAAACCAGGTCTGGGGGCCCGGATCTTGGTCAAAGACGAGGCGGCCAACCCCTCTGGCTCGTTTAAGGACCGGCGTGCCGCGCTCTCCGTGCACGCCGCCCAGCAGCGCGGCTACCCTGGCGTGGTGGCGGCGACCAGCGGCAACTACGGTGCGGCAGTGGCCTCGCAGGCAGCCAAGGCGGGGCTGCGCTGCATCGTGGTGCAGGAGGCGTTTGACAGCCGCGGCCTCACCCAGCCAGAGATTGCCGAGAAAACCCGCGCCTGCGAAGCTTACGGCGCCGAGGTTCTGCGCCTGTCCGTGGGACCAGAACTGTTTTACGTGTTTCTGCGTTTGCTCAAAGACACCGGCTACTTCAATGCCTCGCTGTACACGCCGTATGCCATTCTGGGTATTGAAACCCTGGGCTATGAGCTCGCCTTGCAGGTCAAGGCGCAGGCCGACCGCTTTCCAGAGGTCGTCATCGCCACCCATGCGGGTGGGGGCAATCTCACCGGGACAGCACGCGGCTTGCGTAAAGCCGGGGCCACCGAGACACAGGTGATAGCCGCTAGCGTCGATCTATCGGGCCTGCACATGGCCTCGGACCGCGATTTTAACCGCAAGTCTTTCACCACCGGCCATACCGGGTTTTCCATGCCCTTTACCACCTGGCCCGACAGAGCCGATGTGCCGAAAAACGCCGCGCGGGCCTTGCGCTACATGGATCGCTTTGTGACTGTGACGCAAGGGGAAGTGTTTTACATTACCCAGGTGCTGGCGGAGCTTGAGGGGCTCGAACGCGGCCCGGCTGGGAATACGTCCCTGGCCGCCGCCTTTGTGCTCGCACAGCAGATGCCGGCCGAGCACATCATCGTGGTGCAGGAAACGGAATACACCGGCGCCGGCAAACACCCGCTGAGCCAGTTGAATTTCGCCACACAGATGGGCATTGCGGTACGGCGCGGTGACCCACGCGAGAGCAAGCCGGGGCACAGCATTGTGATTCCGCAGCACCCGTCGCAGCTCGCCGTGCTGGAGGTGGATATGGATCGCCTCAGAAGATCGTATCTGCGCCATGCGCTCAACGCCCTGCCCGCGGGGCTGGCGCTCACCGCGACGGACATCGCCTTTCTGGCGGACGATACCCGCTCAACGCAGGAGTATGTACAGGAGGTCATCCATGAACTTGCCGGACAGGCCTGACGATTTCACCACCCGGCGCACCCATCTGCACCACCTCGACGATACGGCCTTGCACGCCTATTTCTGGCGTCTTGTGGAGCAGATGGTCCAGCCTCTTGTGGAGGAAGCCAGGACGCATACCACACCTTCTATTGAGCGCTCCGTGCTCCTCCGCATGGGTTTTTCGAGCCTGGAGGCTAAGGGGCTGGTCACCATGATGCTGGATAAGGGCCTCCTAGGGCATGGTGCCGGCAACCTGGTGCTGCGGCTGGCACAGCGGCAAAGGACGACCGTACGCGAGGCCGGCTTGGCGTTGCTGGCCGGGCAATCTTGGGAGGAGTGCACGGCATGCGCCCATTAGACCCCCATAGCAAGATCGATCTCCTGGACGTGCTGACGGATCTGCAACACTACCGCCCCAGACGTCAGGGTTGGCACTGGCGGCAGCCCATCAGGCAGCATCACGTGGGGCCTTTTGTGCTGCAGGACACATCGCCAGATCTACGACACTCCGTCCCCTTACCCTCGGCGCAGTATTTTGGCGATATTGACCCACAGTGCGACGTGGTGCTGACCACAGAGATTGCTTCCGGGCGGTTTGAAGATGACATCCGCCGCATGCGCATGGCAGCCTGGCACGGAGCCGACCACATCATGGTGATCCGCACCGCCGGGCAATCGCATTTTGACGGCCTTATCGAAGGCACCCCGGAAGGCGTGGGTGGTGTGCCCATTACCCGTAAGCAGCTGCGGGCCACCCGCAAAGCCCTGGATGCCATTGAAGACGAGGTCGGTCGGCCGATCAATTTCCATTCCTATGTCAGCGGCATTGCCGGACCGGAAATGGCCGTGCTGTTTGCTGAAGAGGGCGTCAACGGCGCCCATCAGGATCCGCAGTACAATATCTTGTATCGCAACATTAATATGCACCGCTCCTTCGTCGATGCCGCCGAGGCGAAGACGATCATGGCCCGCGCCGGTATGCTGCAAATTGATGGCGCGCACAATGCCAATGCCAGCGCCAAGGAGGCCTGGAAGGTTATGCCGGAGTTGTTTGTGCAGCATGCCATCAATACCGCCTTCTCCACCGCGGTTGGTATGCCGAAGGGGCTCATCGCCCTGTCTACCGTCCCACCGACCGCACCCCCAGCGCCAAAGCTCTGGCTCG
This sequence comes from Pseudomonadota bacterium, assembly GCA_005777235.1. Classification (GTDB taxonomy): domain Bacteria; phylum Tectomicrobia; class Entotheonellia; order Entotheonellales; family Entotheonellaceae; genus SXND01. The sequence continues at coordinate 46,757 of SXND01000039.1, read as the reverse complement.
ATCTGCCGTATGCCGTGGCGCTCCGCGAGATCTTTCAGGGCTATATATTCCGTGCCCAACAAAACACGCGCTATATTGAAGCCGACACCACGGAGGCGACCGTCACGCACGTGTTGGACACGCTGATTTCGCGTCTGACGTCCGCGGACATTCAGAGCACCATCACCCCGGACGAGGGCCGCAACGTACCCTGGCACTACAACACCATTTTTGGGGTGAACACGGCGCGCCAGACGCTCATGGGTGTAGACGGCCTGCGGGATCTGCTGACGCTCCGCAGCGCGGGCTATCTCCCCGACAAGGTGCGGGAACTCAAAGAACGCGCCGTGCTGTTTCTGGAGGAGATTGTAAGGCGGGGTGGATATTGTGCCGCGGTCGCCGAGGGACAGTTTGTCGATTCTGGCTACTTCCCGGAACGCCAGGGCGACGGCATTACCCGCGAGCCGCAGGGGGGGATTGGCGCCCAGAGCCTCATCCGGCGCGAGCCCGATTATGGTGCGCCGGTGTGCAGTCATTTTGGCCACAATAGTTATGCCGACCATGCCTGTGCCGCGTACGGTGGCTGCACCCTCTGTGATGCGTCGAAGATCCAGTACATCGACGAACTCGACGAACTCGACAATGTCCACAGGCGTCTCGTAACGCCGCTGACGGAACAGGCGGCTGGTCTGCTGCGGCCCGAGGTGGCCTGGGCCGGAGACGGGGTGGTCTGCGTCACCCTGTGTATCCCCGCCGCGCCGCGCGTGGCGGAAGCGGCGGCGCTCACAATGGCAGAAAAAATGGGGCTGCAGCACCCGGAAGTGATCAGCCGACGGCTGCTACATCCCGCCGAGGGGAGCCTGTTCGAGATCAAGGGCATCTTGCCTGACGCCATCCACATAGACGAGCTGGTGCTGCCGCAAGAGACCGAGCGGCTGCCCGAGGTGGAGATTGAGGCGTATGTGCGGGCGCAGCCTATCCACATTGTGGCGGCTACGGTCGGTGAGGATGAGCATTCAGTCGGCATGCGGGAAATCCTCGACATCAAACATGGTGGCATCGAGAAGTACGGCTTCCACTGCCACTACCTGGGCACGTCGGTGCCGATTTCCAAAGTCCTGGATGCTGCCGTAGAAACCGGGGCGCGGGCGGTGTTGATCTCGACGATCATCACGCACCATGACGTGCATAGGATCGCGATGCAGCGCCTCCATGACCTGGCGGTCGAGCGCGGCCTGCGCGCGCAGCTCCTCCTGATCGCCGGGGGAACGCAGGTGACCCATGACCTGGCCACGACCTGTGGTATGGATGCGGGTTTCGGCCGGGGCACGACCGGCCAGCACGTGGCAGCCTTTGTGGTGCACAAACTGCGCACCGCAGGCCAGGCGTAGCGGCTATGGAGCATGCCCTTCCTGGCAGAACCCAGGCCGAGGTGGTCGTTGCCGATATCGGCAGTACCCTGACCAAGCTCAGTGCCTTTGCCGGTCTTACTAGCTCTGCGGGCCCCCACACGGGCCAGGCGCCGCAATTCTTAGGGCAAGGCGTGGCACTGACCACAGTAGCTGCAGGCAATGTGGTGCTTGGCCTGCAGCAGGCCCGCCAGGCCCTGGAAGCCACCTGCGCGGTCGATACCGCTGGTGCCAGGTTGATGGCGTCGGCCTCGGCGGCTGGCGGTCTGCGCATGACGGTGCATGGCCTGACCCAGGACATGACCCTGCGGGCGGCGCGGGAAGCGTCCCTGGGCGCCGGCGCCGTCGTCACCTTCACGACGGCAGGACGCCTCAGCGCCGATGATCTGGCTGAGATCCGGCAGCGCCAACCCAACCTGATCCTCCTTGCCGGCGGTGTTGATGATGGAGAGCGCGACGTGGTGCTGGCCAATGCCCGGGCCCTGGCGGCTCTCGGCCTGGAAACGCCCATCATCTACGCTGGGAACCAGGCTGTCAGGGGCGAGGTACAACGCCTGCTGCAGAGCGCCCAGGTGCCGGTGTTTCTCGTGGACAACGTCTATCCCCGCCTCGACGAGTTGCACCTGGAGCCGGTACGGCGGCTCATCCAAGACGTCTTTGCCAGGCATATCATTACCGCCCCCGGGATGGAGCAGGTCAAGACCATGGTCACGGGCAACGTCATGCCTACCCCCGGCGCCGTCCTGCGCGCCACGGAACTGCTTGCAGAGGTGCTGGGCGATGTCCTGACCATTGATGTCGGTGGCGCTACCACGGATGTGCATTCGGTGACCGAGGGCTCGAGCGTGTACGCTAGGCTGCGCCTTGCCCCCGAACCGCACTCGAAACGCACCGTGGAGGGCGATTTGGGCGTGTATCTCAACGCCGCCCATCTTGCGGCAGCGGCGGGCGAGGCCGCGCCGGCGCCGCAGCATATTATGCCCATCCCGGCGCAGTGCGCTGCCCGCCGTATGACTGTAGATCTCACCCGCTGGGCCGTGGATATTGCCGTCTGGCGCCATGCCGGTGCACTGCGGGCGGTCTATGGGGCGTATGGGCGCCATGAACTGGTCGAAGGTCGGGATTTGACGGCCATACGCTACGTGATTGGTACGGGAGGTGCATTAACCAGGCTGGATATGGGCCAGGAGATTTTACGCCACATCAAGGCCGACCCGAGCCAGCGCAAGCTGTTACCGCCAGCCGCAGCGCGGGTGCTCGTGGATCAGCACTACATCATGGCGGCTGCTGGGGTGTTGAGCCAGTACAACCCAAAAGCAGCGACTGCACTGCTGCTGGCAAGCCTTGGCCTATCCAGGGAGGAAGCCCACCATGGCTGGACCCTACGTCACGATTGACCTGGAAAAGATCGCCCACAACGCCCGGACGCTCACGCGCTTGTGCGCGCGCTACGGCATCGCGGTCACCGGCGTCACCAAGGTCACCTGCGGTCTGCCTGAGGTAGCCCAGGCCATGCTGCGCGGCGGGGTGGTGTCCGTGGGGGAATCGCGGCTGCAGAACATCCATCGCCTGCGCGCCAGCGGTCTCAACACGTCGTACATGCTCCTGCGCATCCCGCCCCTCTCGGAAGTGGACGACGTCGTGGCCGCGGTGGACATCAGTTTGAATTCCGAGGTCACGGTGATTGCCGCCCTGTCCGCTGCCGCCTGCCGCCGCGGTCTGGTGCATGCCATTCTCATCATGGTGGACCTGGGAGACTTGCGCGAAGGGGTCTGGCCAGCGGATCTCCTGCCGTTTGTGCGGGACATTATTGCGCTCCCTGGCATTCGGATCGTTGGTCTGGGGACGAACCTGAGCTGCTATGGTGGTGTTATGCCGTCAGAGGACAACATGCTGCAGCTGGTCGACTACGCCCGGCAGATCGAGTGCACCTTTGGTCTGCTCCTGCAGTACATTTCTGGTGGTAATTCCAGCGCCCTGCCGCTCATTGCCGCAGGAAAAATGCCCAGCCGGGTGAACCACATGCGCATGGGTGAAGGGATACTCCTGGGCCGCGAAACGATCCATCGCACTGCCTGGCCCGACACGTTTCAGGATGCCTTTTGCTTGTATGCCGAAGTCATCGAACACAAAACGAAACCTTCTGTGCCCATCGGGGAAACGGGAGAGGACGCCTTTGGCTGTAAACCCACCTTTGCCGATCACGGCCAGCGCGTCCGTGCCATTCTCGATATTGGGCGCGAAGACGTGGACGTGGCAGGTTTACAGCCGCTGGATGGACGCCTCACCATCCTCGGTGCATCGAGTGATCACCTGCTGGTCGACGTCACCGCAGCCGCAGGAGCGATCCAGGTGGGGGATGAGCTGGCCTTCTCACTCAATTACAGCGCGCTGCTCGCCACCATGACCTCCCCGTACGTGGCCAAACGTCCCCTGCCGGCCATGACCATACCCTGTCCTGGGCGCGTCGTGGGGAGCTGAGCTCCAAGAGGCATGAGGAGGAGAGAGCGTGGAGTATCGGACGAGTCATCTGACCCAGGTGTTGATCCATCTTGAGCATCTCACCCACAATATGCGTGTGCTCCAAGCCCTCGTCGGCCAGCGACTGCTCTGGCCGGTGCTCAAAGCCAACGCCTATGGCCATGGCGCTGACATGATTGGCCGCCATCTCGTCCATCTGGGCTACACGCACCTGTGCGTCGCCCATGTCGCAGAAGCCATGGCGTTGGTGGAAGCCGGTGTCCAGGCCACGATCATGGTGCTGTCGGCCACGCTGCCGACACACAGTGAGTATTTCGTGGCGTATGGCTTCGAGCCCGTGGTCTGCACCATCGAGATGGTCGAGAGCTTGGCGCGCGCGGCTGCCAAGACTGGCCGACGGATTGCGGTGCACCTCAAAGTAGACACTGGCATGGGCCGTATCGGCATTCAGCCTGAGGACGTCACGGCCTTTCTCGACCGCTGTCATGCTTTTCCTACTGTATGGGTCAAGGGCCTCATGAGTCATTTCGCCTGTGCCCATGAGGCAGACAAAGCGTTTTCCCACCACCAGATCGAGATATGTCGCCAGGTTCAGGCCACGTCACGCGGCTACGGCATCGCCGTGTATCACTGGGCCAATAGCGCCGCGATCTTTGATCTCCCGGAGGCGTATGGTGATGCCGCCCGTCCGGGGATAGCCATCTACGGCCTCAAGCCATCCCATACGCTCTGGAATCACCGCGTCCATGAGCTCAAGCCGGTGCTGGAGTGGCAAACGCGCATCACCTATCTCAAGGAAGTACCTGCTGGGACCGGTCTCAGTTATGGGCATACGTTTCACACCGTGCAGCCCTCCGTCATCGCGACGATACCACTGGGGTATGGCGATGGTCTCAGCCAGCGCTGTTCCAATACGCTGGAGCTCCTGGTGCACGGGCGGCGCTGTCGGCAGGTTGGACAAATCTGCATGGATCAATGTTTGCTGGATGTCACACCCGTGTGTGATCAGGTCAAGGTCGGTGATGAGGTGGTCATTATTGGCCGGCAAGGACACGAGGAAGTCACGGCTGATGCACTCGCTGCACAGCTTGGAACGATCAATTACGAAATTGTGACTCATATTGCGCAGCGTGTGCCACGCATTGCCGTTGGCAGTGCCCTGTGAGCCGCCCTCATTGCTGCATGGCTTGGAGGTAGGCGATGAGGAGCCGGAGATGGCTTTGGACCACGGCCGCACCGATCAGATCTGTGCCCACAATTTCCCCAAAGCGCTCGCCTGACAGCAAGCCGGGCAAGGGGGCTCCGCCTTCGGGCGGCAGGGGAATGGGCCCGTGGGCCGGGAGGCCCAGCTCCACGAGATACCCAGTGATACATCTGCTGTTCTATGGTATCATCGCTCTATGCTACGGACTGTATGTGTGATGCTTACACCCACACACTCCCACGCTGCGATGCACGCTGACACGCCAGTTCCAACAGCAAGGCACGCCGTCGGCCAAACGACATGTGCGGCATCGGCGTGGGCAACACACGAGGTTCCACACGAACTGCGACCATGCGCTACGTACGCAGATGGCCCAGCCCTATGCGCCTGGCACCACGATGGTGCTGGCACATCTCACCGCTATCCGCCGGCGCACGCCGATCAAGCGCCACATGGAGACCTCGCGCCGTGTGCCCAGTTGGGCCTGGGCTCCGGTCTGCGCGTGTATCGCGTCCCAGGCCGCAGCACGGGGCTGTATGGTGGTCGCGGTCGATCCGCGCCATACCTCGAAGACAGGTTCCTGCGGCGGGCACACGACGCGCCACACCCACTGTTCGCGTAGTCGCTTCGTATACCGTGCCTGTGGCTGCGCGCTGCATGCCGGCCTCCATGCGGCCAACACTCTCGCGGCCACGTACCATGCCAGCCTCGGGACATCTGGGACTGGCGGGCGCTCTGGCAACGCGCCTAGCTTTGCGGGTGGTTGTCCGACCTCTGGAGGGGCCGCGCGCAACGCCAGCAACACGCCGCCTGCTTGCGCTGGCGGTCGTTGACACCGCTCTTCACCAGGAAAGGGATCCCGATCATGCGCATGAGCCGGTTATTTAGCCAGACACTGCGTGATGTGCCGGCGGAGGCCGAGCTGCCAAGCCATCAGCTGTTGCTGCGTGCCGGTCTCGTGAGGCCACTGGCCGCTGGCATTTATAGTTATCTGCCACTTGGACGGCGGGCCTTGACGAAAATCGAAAACATCATCCGCACCGAGATGGAGGCGATTGGTGGCCAGGAAATCACCATGCCGGTCGTGCATCCCGCCGATATCTGGCAGAAGACTGGGCGCTGGTACCAGGTTGGGGCTGAAATGGCGCGCTTCAAAGATCGGGCACAGCGCGATATGGTGCTGGGGATGACGCATGAAGAGGTCGTCGCTGACCTGGTGCGGCAGGAGATTCGCTCGTATCGCCAACTGCCCTGCCTGCTGTACCAAATGCAGACCAAATTCCGTGATGAGCCGCGGGCCCGCGGTGGCTTGATTCGGGTGCGCGAATTTACCATGAAGGACAGTTATAGCCTGGATGCCGACTGGGAAGGGTTAGATGTCCAGTACCGGGCGCATTATCAGGCCTACTTCAACATTTTTCAGCGCTGCCATCTCCCTGTCATTGCGGTACAGTCGGACGTCGGCATGATGGGTGGCCAGATGGCGCATGAATACATGTATCTGTCGTCGATTGGTGAGGATACGCTGATGCTGTGCGACGCCTGCGGCTACGCGGCCAATCGTCAGGTGGCCCAGGTGCGCAAACCCGCTCCCGCCCCGGAAGCTGCGCTGCCCATGGAACAGATCGCCACCCCTGGCACGTCCACCATCGACGACCTCGCCGCCTTGCTCGGTGTGTCCACCAGCCAGACGGCCAAAGCCGTATTTTTTATGGCCACAGTGGCTGATCCTACTGACGCCAAGGCCACCCGTGAACAATTCGTCTTTGCGGTGGTGCGCGGGGATACCGACCTCAATGAAACCAAGCTCATCAATGCCATTGCCGCCCGTGATTTGCGGCCCGCGCACGAGGACGAAATTCGTGCCGTGGGCGCTGTGCCGGGGTACGCCTCGCCTATTGGGCTGCGCCAGGAGCCCATGCTGGTCATTGTCGATGATCTCATTCCGCAGTCGCCAAATCTGATCGCTGGGGCGAATATCGTCGGCTATCACCTGCGGCATACGAACTATGGCCGCGATTATCAGGCCGCCATGGTGCACGACATTGTCGCAGCGCACGATGGTGACGGCTGTCCGCAGTGCGGCGCCGTGTTGCGGATCTCGCGTGGGGTGGAAGTCGGCAACATCTTTAAGCTCGGCACGCGTTATACCGAGGCGCTGGGTGGGACATATCTCGACCGTGATGGCGCCATCAAACCGGTCATCATGGGCTGCTATGGCATTGGCAGCGGTCGTCTGCTGTCTTGCATCATCGAAGAGCACCACGATGAGCACGGCATCTGCTTTCCGATGCCTGTGGCGCCATACCAGGTCTACTGCGTCGCGCTGACGCAACGTGCCCCGGAGGTGACGGAGATTGCCGAGCGGCTGTACCGTGAGGCGTGGGCGGCGGGGATTGAGATGCTCCTGGATGACCGCGAGGCGACGCCAGGGGTCAAACTCAATGATGCCGACTTGCTAGGTTTGCCGCTGCGCTTAACTATCGGTCCGCGCTCGCTCAAAGCCGGTGGGGCAGAATTGAAACCACGCGGCGCCAGTGAGGCGGTTATCGTTCCAGTGGAGCAGATTATCTCGACGCTACAGGCCGAAATCGCTCGCCTGCTGGTGGAGAGTCAGCAGCGCGTCAGTCTTATACCTTTTCCTGTCTGAGGTACGTGACGAGGAGGGGGTAGGCCCCTCTCGTCACGCTCTCCATCATCCTATGGTTCCAACTGCTTCGTCGTGCTGCCTTTGGCCGTCAAGGTAATGTGCGAGAAGTCCGAATGCTGCGTGGCACCGTGCCAGTGGTGCTCTTCGGCGGAGATGTGCACCACATCGCCCACCGAGATTTCCTGCTGTTCCGTTGGCGTGGCGATGATGCCGGTGCCCGCGGTCACAAACAGCACCTGATCGCTGCTATGGGTGTGCATTTTATTGCGCACGCCAGCAGGAAAATTCACGATACCGAGATTAAACACCGGGCTCATCTCAGGCGTTAGAATCGGCTGACGGCTCACTTCACCTGTGAACAGCGGGCTCGTCGCGGGTTCAGCTGGCACTTCATTGGGTTTGATAATCTTCATGGTGTGTTCCTTCTGGGTAACTCGTCGCCCTGCTATGGCATAAAAATCTGGCGCGCCGCACACCGCGCTGGCGCTCCCTGCCCATGGTTGTACCAAATTCCAACGCCTTTGTACACTAGCAGAACCACATCCCGGACGCCAGACCGGCGACGAGACCTGTCGAGAGCGTCTGAGCGCCACCCCAACAGCGCAGAAGGCTGCGAGGGGCGCACATGCCGGAAGCCAATCTCGTGACTACTCCCCGGGATGAACGCCGGAGCTCCGAGGGACAAGTCCCAGAGCCTGTCGTCCCAGGCTCAAGATATGGCCGGCGCCGTTATGGTCGCGGCATTGCCTCGACCTAAGTCTACAATGAAGTAAATATGAATATGGGGCGACAGACAACGACTATCGCCGGGTTCTCTCCCGCCCTGGGCCTTGGCCAGAAGACTGGCCAAACGCCTTATATCCCCGCCCTAAACGGCGGGGTTTTACGGTATCATTGATGGCTGGCCATCAATGACCAACTGCACTCGCTGGTGCGCGCCCACGCCAAGCCTCAAGCACCGTTGAGCGTTGTCCGTCCCCACAGCCTGACGAGCCCACACCATAAGCCATGCCCAGGGGCACGACGCGTTTCACACCAAGACCGCCTTGCCGATCACCTGGCGTGTCTGCACCAGCGTGAGTGCCGCCGCCGCCTGGGCCAGGGGCAGACGATGCGAGACGTGCGGCGTAATGCGCTCGGCCGCCAGCCATCCTATGAGCACGGCCAGATTACGCCGCTCCCAGGCAGGATCCAGACGACCCAGGGCGCCAATGGTGAGGCCAATTGCCTCAGCATCCTTGATGAGCAGGTGGTTGGTCTTCGCGAGCGCGGCGCGCCCACTGGTGAAGCCAATGATCAGCAGACGGCCAAAGGGGGCGATGCAGCGCATGGATTCATCAAACACGTCTCCGCCCACCGGATCATAGATGACGTCAGCCCCGCGGTCGCCAGTCAGGGCTTTCACCTGTTCTCGAAAGCCGTGTGTGTAGTTGATCACATGATCGGCACCCATCTGCTGACACACGGCGAGTTTCTCGGCGGTGCTGGCCGTGGCAATGATCGTCGCCCCCAGGAGCTTGCCGACATCGACCGCGGCGAGGCCCACCCCGCCAGCGGCGCCGTGGATCAGCAACACCTCGCCCGCCTTGAGACGGCCACGTTGGAGGGCATAATACGCCGTGCAATAGCTGGACCGGAAGGCCGCAGCAGTCTCAAAACTGACGGTGTCTGGTAAGGGCACCACGTGCGAGGCGGCCACAACCACCTCCTCGGCAAAACCACCGGGGACGAGCACACGGTCTCCGGGCTGCACGTGCTCCACGCCGGGCCCCGTGTCCGTGACGATGCCGGCCGCTTCACTCCCTGGGATAAAAGGCACAGCACGTTTGACCTGATATTGCCCGGCAATCTGTAGCACATCGACGTAACTAACGCCGCGTGCCTGCAATGCGACTTTGACCTCTCCCACGCCCGGTATGGGGGAAGGCATGTCGCGCAGTATCAGCGCTTCAGGTCCGCCGTATTGTTCACACATGATGGCACGCATAGATAGATCCTTTACTGCGCCAGTAATTGCCTGGCCTTGTCCTGCGTTCGACTGTCGGCGATGGCGCGTGCCGGACGGCGTGGCATGTGGAGAATCTCGCGTAACTGTTGTCGGCTCGCCTCGTGTTGGTCGGCCTCACGATAGGCGCGTGCCAGGGAAAGTTTGAGCGCCAGGTTCTGGGGCGCCACGCGCACACCCTGTTCCAGATAGGCTAAGGCGCGCTTGCGACTACCGCCCAAGACGCCTGGCAATTGCCGTGCCAGCTCTCCCAAGGCGCGGTAGGCACTCCCCTGTTCATAGTCCGCCTGCAAACGTAGGGCCGTCTCCATCTCGGTCCGCACCTGCTGTACCATTGCCAGAGCCTGCACGAGCCCTTTGACGCTGCTCAAGCCCCCATAATTGGCACCCAGCCAGAAATGGCCCTCAACGCCCTCGGGCTGCTGTGCCACAGCCTGCTGTCCCCACTGTATCCCACGCTCGAACGAGGCCACCTTGGCACGCTCCTCAGCCTCATCACCGACATGATACGCGGCCCGCGTGGCCCGCCAGAGGGCCTGATAACTCTGCGGCTCACGTGCTAAGACGCGCTCCAGGAGGGTGAGGGCCTGCTGATCCCGCGCGTGATCTTCGCCATACGAAAACAGCGCGTCCGCCGCCTCAAGGGAAGCGCGGCTGGACGGCGCAGCCCCCACCGCTCTTTCGAGGCGTAGGGCCACAAGTGGGAGGAGGGACAGTAGCAGAAACACCAGGAGGCGTATGGGCATAACAACATCGTTTCTACACAGAGAAGAAGTCTTGGCGGGGAAGAGCCCACCAAGACCATGGTGCATACCCCTTGGCGGGTGATGGCCACGCGGCCATCACTGCACCTTGATGGTGATCTCACCCACTTCGTCCACGCCGCCGTGGAGCACATCCCCAGGCACGGTCGGGCCCACCCCGGCAGGCGTGCCCGAGTAAATCAGATCCCCAGGAGCCAGGGTAAACAGGCTGGAGAGGTAGGAGATAATCTCCGGCACCTTCCAGATCAGCTGATTCAGGTCGCCCTTCTGCCGCAAGTTGCCATTCACCCGAAGCCACACGGCTCCGCGGTCAGGATGCCCAGTATGGCTCGCAGGGACGATCTCGCTACACGGCGACGCGTACTCAAACGCTTTGCCCACTTCCCAGGGGCGTCCCATCTTCTTGGCCTCTTCTTGCAAATCACGGCGGGTCATGTCGATGCCGACCGCATAGCCAAACACGTGATCCAGCGCGTGCGCGACCGGGATGTCTTTGCCGCCGCTGCTCAGGGCGACGACCATCTCAATTTCAAAATGCACATCATGCGACTGGCTGGGATACGGAAACACCCCGCCGTCTCGCACGATGGTGTCGGGGTTTTTCTGGAAAAAGAACGGTGGCTCGCGGTCAGGATCATGCCCCATTTCGATGGCATGGGCGGCGTAGTTGCGCCCCACACAGTAGATACGGTGTATGGGAAAGACCTCCGTGGTGCCTTGCACGGGGACTGTTGGCACGGCGGGTGGCTGAATGACGTATGACATGGTTGTCTCCTACTTTCTTGTACATGCAGCCACTAGAGGACGTCCTGCCAGTGGCAATACGCGGGTTTTGATCGAAACCTTCGTACAACCCCTGGATGTATCCATGGGGAGAGAAGGCGGGGACTGCGTCAACAGGCCCAGCGTTGCACTTTCTTGTCGAGGCCGCTACACTCTCTGACGAGATTGGGACAACAATATCTGGGACTTGTCCCAAGAAGCCTTCGGCTTGGGCCGTGGGGAATTGTCACACAGGAAGGCAGGGCATCTTGCAACGCAAAGACGGCCCACCCTCCTGGCATCCTAGGGGCGCACACGCTATTATACACCCTCGCACGATGCGCCCCTAACATCACAAAGTGGAATAGGGCCTATGCAGCCACATGTATTTGCTGGAAACCCCCTGGACCGTGGTGACACGCAGCGCCGTGACCAGGCCTGGCTCGATGCGCAAGTCGTCAATGCACAGAGTCGTTTCCTACCGCTCTGGCAGCTCAATGTGCTCATCCAGACCGAGCCGGAAACACGCCTCGGGTGGCTCAGTCCCGCGGCTCTGGCCCACCTACAGCTTCCCGTGCCGCCGGTATTCCTCGGTCTCGAGGACGGGGTGGCCCACTTTGCCATTGACGTGTCGCACCTGGAAGACCCCCGCGAGCCCCTGCGTCTCGACGCCACCTGGCGTTTTGAGGATTCTCGGGCGGCGGCCACCTGCCTGAATACCCCCGAAGCTGGGATTTTGGCCCAGAGCCGGTCGCAGCTTGATTGGCACAAGCGCCACCGCTTTTGCAGCGTCTGTGGGCAACCGACGCAGCAAAGCCGAGGCGGCCAGGTGCGCAAGTGCGCGGCGTGTAAGGCGGAGCATTTCCCTCGCACTGACCCGGTGGCCATTATGGTGGTGACGGATGGCGCGCGCTGCTTGCTGGGACAGAGTCGGGGACGCTTGTCCCGCACCGGCACGTATTCGGCCCTCGCCGGGTTTATGGATCAGGGCGAGTGTCTTGAAGAGGCCGTACGCCGCGAAGTCATGGAAGAGGCGGGTATCAAGGTTGGCGCAGTGCACTATCATTCCTCCCAACCCTGGCCCTTTCCGTCGTCGCTGATGATCGGGTGCCATGGCCGTGCCTTGACCACCGACATCCATATCGATAACGAAGAAATGACGGATGTGCGCTGGTTCTCGCGGGCTGAGGTGCTATCGGCCCTCCGCGGCGACCATCCCGAGCTCCGTGTGCCTGCCCCCATTGCCATCGCCCACCATCTCATTAAAGCCTGGGCCGAGGATCAAGTCCGCTGGGAGTAGCGACGCCAGAGAGTCAGTGGAGCGGGGCCGGCCTGCGATACTCCCGCTCCGCCTCCAGGCCACACGTCATCATCCGCATCAAAATAACTCCAGTTGTCGTCGTGCCTCGCCCCCTTGCTGGCTAGGGAGCACATACCCGTGGGCGGCGGCCCAGGCGGGATCCGGCCCGGCCCAGCCAAAACGTCGCAGATTGGTCACCTCTTTGGTGTCGAAATGCACGCCTTCGCGTTCCAGGAGGGACTGCTGGTGTGGTCCCGTGCTCACTTTGCCTTGGGCGTTTATCACCCGATGCCAGGGCACCGGGGGCTCGGCAGGCGTCGCACGCAGGGCCGCCATGGCCTCACCAACGTGTTGCGCCGTGACGGGCGGCCCCATAAGTGCGGCAATCTGTCCGTAGGTGGCCACTTCGCCCAGCGGAATGAGCCGGACCAGCGCATAAATGTCAGCATAGAGAGGACTGGACATCAGACCCATCCACAGCAAGAAGTTAACGTCTGCCTCAGGCGTGCGGGAGCGCCAGCGCGCTGTCTGACGGCGCCTCGATGTGCCCGTTCGCCATGAGTTCCGGGTACCATTTATGGCACAATTGCAGAAACGCGCGCTCATATTCGGCGAGCGGCGTGGCCTTCACGTGCGCCACGACCCACTGCCGTTTGACCCCACCCCGCCCAAGGGGGAGAGCTTTCAGCGTGCCGGCATGGACATCCTCACGGATCACCCACCGTGGGAGCAGCGCCACGCCAAGACCGACCTTCACCATCTCCATCACGGCTGCGCCATGCCAGACTTCCATGGTTTCGTGAATGCTCACGCCACGTTTGTGGAGCTCACGTTGAATCAGCTGAAAGGTCTCGCTCGCATGGTTGTAGGTAATCAGCACTTGCGTGGCGAGGTCTGACCACTGCACATGCCGGCGGCGTGCCCAGGCATGCTGCGGAGCCACAATGACCACGAGCTCGTCTTTACACAACGGCTCCACGTACAACCCATCCGTATTTTGGGGCAGCACAAAGATGCCGACGTCCAGCGAGCCCCCCAGCAAGCCCTGCACCGCTTGATCGGTGTACGCGGCATCGACGAACAGCTCGATGTGGGGATAGGTGGTACAAAATTCGCGCAGGATATGGGGCAAAATCTGGTAACAACTGTAACTCGCCGCACTCACCCGCAGCCGGCCATGCCCAGGCTCGCGCAGGGTGGTAATCGCTTCACGAGCGGCCTGGAGCTGCTCCAGCACCGCGGTGGCGTATGGTAACAAGACCTCCCCACTTTGTGTGAGCACCACCCGCTTCCCGAGGCGCGCAAACACTTGAGTTTCTAACTGCGTCTCTAAGCTCTTAATTTGATGGCTCAATGCAGACTGTGTAAGATGTAACTCGCGGGCCGAGTTAGTAAAACTACCGGTTTTGACAATAGTAATAAACGCCAGCAACTGCCTGGTGTCCAAGATCTCCATGTGCGGCTCCCTACCAGTACGTTTTTTGATGAGCACGATACAAGCAACGCATAGTACATTTCTTCATCATAGGCATGTCGGCAATCGATAGTACATTCCTTCATTGCTTGCATGAAATCAATGCGTTTTTACTCTTGGAAAACCTGAGTTACACTATAGCTCAAGTGCAAGGCAGTCAGATGAACTTTGCATGAAATGCCTAAGAAAGTTGTGAGAAAAATGTGCAAGACCACATCTTGTCTCACTAGACAAGATACGGATACACGAGAAGGATGCCGATCATGCCGTACGTTGATGATATAACCGAAGAAACCGTGACTGAAGATGTGTGGCAAGACGCCGAATATGGTCGCCACGTCGTGCCCGTTTCCCCCGTCACTGCTGAGGGGCGAATCACTGGCTTTTTGAACTCGCTGGTGGCTTCGATGGCCTTGCTGCGGCGTTCGACACGCCCCACGTACCAGCCACTGTCTGCCAGTTCTGCCGCAGATCTCTTGGCCCAAAATTATCCCCATCTCTACATCCGTGTGATGTGTGGCTAAGGCCAGCGCAGCGGTGAGAAACATGCGGAAGCCTGCACCTCATGAGGCTTCCGCCTCACCGTGTCCATGCCTTGTCCTCGGTGCTGCCTTGCCCCTTCCGTGTCACTGCGACGCCTTTGCCCGATTGCGTCTGCGGTTGACAGCCTTCTAGCGCCATGTTTTAATCCCGTCTCCTAGGAGAGCATGGGGCATGCCCCACTGCTCAGCGCATGTCCAGGGGAGATGAGCATGGCATCACGACTGCTAGAGTCCGTCTCAAGACGCACGTTCCTGCAAAGTACTGCTGCCCTCTCTGCTGGTCTGACGACAGCTCTCCTCGTCCCTCGTCCAGGGTACGCCCAGCCAAAAACGCTTAAAATCCTCCAATGGAATCATTCCATCCCAGGGTACGATAAATGGTTTAGCGACACCTATGTGAAAGCCTGGGGCGACAAATACAATACCCAGGTCATTGTCGATACTATTGGTCTGGCCGGCCTGAACAGCCGTGCGGCAGCGGAAGTCTCCGCCCAAAAGGGGCATGACCTCTTGATGTTCCTCTGGCCCCCGCCGATGTACGAGGACCACGTGATCGACCATCGCGAGATTTATGAGGAATGCCAGCGCAAGCATGGCAAACCTATCGACCTCGCCATCAAAAGCACGTATAACCCCAAGACGAAGAAATACTACGGTTTTTCTGACAGCTATATGCCCGACGTGATTCATTATCGCCGTGACCTCTGGGACGATGTCGGCCTGTATCCTGATTCGTGGGACGACATCCGCAACGGCGGCAAGAAAATCAAACAAAAGCACAACATCCCCGTCGGCATTGGCTTGGCGTCAGAGATTGACACCAATATGGCCATGCGGGCTATTCTCTATACGTTTGGTGCTTCCGAACAAGATGCCGCAGGCAATCCGGCCCTGAAATCCAAAGAGACACTGGAGGCCCTCAAGTTTATCAAAGCCCTCTACGAAGACACCATGACCGATGAAGTCTTCACCTGGGATGTTTCCTCCAACAATCGCTTGATGCTGGCGGGGACGGGCTCGTTGGCCCTCAACGCCATCTCCATCACGCGTGAAGGGGAGAAGCAGAAGCTGCCTGTCGCCGAGAACCTCTGGCTCGCCAAGGCGGCGAAAGGGCCAGTGCGGCGCATAGGGCTCGAGCATGTCATGGATGTCTATGTCATCTGGAAGTTTGCCGATAATATCGAGGGTGCCAAACAATTTCTGGTGGATTATATTGACAATTTCAAGCAAGCGTTTTTAGCCAGTGAGTATTATAACTTCCCATGCTTTCCCCAGACCGTGCCAGAGTTGAAAGATCTTCTTGCGTATGACCCGCAGAGCAAGCCCACAGACAAATATAAAATTTTGGAAGACAGCGAGGCCTGGGTCACCAATATCGGCTACCCAGGTTATGCCAACGTGGCCATCGACGAAATTTTTAGCACCTGGGTCATTTCGAGCATGGGTGCGCTGGTGGCTTCGGGCAAGTTGTCACCAGAAGACGCCATGAATCAAGCCGACCATGAAGTAAAGCGTATCTTTAAAAAATGGAAAGACAAGGGGAAAATATAGCGCAGGGTAGTCAGCACCCCGCCTGCGGCGGCCTGTCCCACCCACTGCTGCTGACCATCCTGTGGTCAACAGCCTCGGCAGCCTCACTCTCTCCACCGCACGCACAGGGCTGCCTCGCGTCCACGCCTGGGCGCTGCACAGTCTGCACCAATTTTGACAGTGACGAGCGAGACCTGTATGCTGCCGCTGACGATAGATTGCTCTTGCGCTGCTCCTTACGCTTGGGCGAGCGGGAGCCGTGTGTGCATGCATACCTGTGTCTTCTTGCCAAGAGAGGTACAAAGGCGAAGGTACACGCATGGGCTGTTGATGAGGATGGAAAAGTCATGCAGGGCACACAAAGCAATGTGACTGGAAAGCAGCAATCCCGCCTATTAAACCATGGATTACCTCTCCTACCAGTCCGTGACATTGTTATCTTTCCATATATGGTGGTGCCCCTACCAGTCGGCCGTGATGCTTCGATCCGAGCCGTCGAGAGTGCTTTCAATGCCGACCGTCAGCTGATCCTGGTAACGCAACGCCAAGGCACGGTCGAAGAGCCTGAGCCGGATGATGTGTATACCGTGGGCACCGTGTCCTCGATTCTCCGCCTGTTTAAGATGCCAGATGGACGTCTCAAGCTCCTGGTGCAAGGGCACCACAAAGTCCGCATCCTGGCCTATATGCAACTGCAGCCCTTCTGGTGTGTGCGCTATGCCCCGCTGGAAGAAACCAGTACGGTGGTCGTCTCCGCCTTGGAATTGCAGGCGCTGACGCAGCATACGCGGGCGCAACTTGAACAGCTCCTCGCCATGGAAAAGCTCATTCCCCCTGATGTGCTCATTTTGGCGGACAAACTGCAAGCCCCCGGGCGCTTGGCCGATATGATTGTGGCCAATCTGGGTCTGAGCGTCGAGGAAGCGCAAACCTTGCTCGAAATGCCCGATCCGATCCGCCGCTTGCGCCGCACCGGAGAATTGTTGCATAAAGAGCTGGAAATGATGGCGATGCAGCGCCGTATTCAGTCCGAGGTGCAAGAGGAAATCAGTAAGACCCAGCACGAGTATTTTCTGCGCGAGCAACTCAAGGCCATCCAAAAAGAGTTGGGCGAGATGGATGTGCCGGCGGCGGACATCTTGATTCTCAAGGAACGCCTGGAGACACTGAGCCTGCCGACGACCGTCGAGCAGGAGTGTCGTAAGCAACTGACACGCCTCGAACGTTTGCACCCTGAGGCCGCTGAAGCGAGCATGGTGCGCACCTACCTCGAGTGGCTGATCGAATTACCCTGGCGGGTGATGACCACGGACCACCTCGACTTGCACGAAGCCCGTCGGGTGCTAGATGAAGGCCACTATGGCCTGGAGCACGTCAAGGAACGCATTCTCGAATACCTCGGAGTCTGCAAGCTCAAGCAACAGATGAAAGGGCCGATTCTGTGCTTTGTGGGGCCGCCCGGCGTGGGCAAAACCTCCCTGGGGCAATCCATTGCACGGGCCTTAGGGCGGAAATGTGTCCGCCTCTCGCTTGGGGGTATCCGGGACGAAGCCGAAATCCGCGGGCATCGGCGCACGTATGTGGGGGCCTTGCCCGGTCGTATCGTGCAAAGCATCCACCAGGCGGGTTCGGCCAACCCTGTCTTCATGCTCGATGAGGTCGACAAGCTCGGCGCGGATTTCCGGGGTGACCCGGCCGCGGCACTCCTGGAAGTGCTTGATCCAGCACAAAATGATACCTTTAGCGATCATTACCTCGGCATGCCCTTTGATTTGTCGCGCGTCATGTTTCTCGCCACCGCGAACCTGGCCGATCCCATTCCCGGCGCCTTGCGGGACCGCATGGAGATTATCACCCTGGCCGGCTATGCGGAGGACGAGAAGCGCCACATTGCCCGGCGCTATCTTTTGCCACGCCAACTGCACGAACATGGCCTGGTGTCCCCGCATCTGCATCTGTCGGACGCGGCGCTGGCCCACATCATCACGGCCTATACCCGTGAGGCGGGGGTGCGGAATCTCGAACGCGAACTCGCCACCATCTGTCGTAAAATTGCCCGCCAAGTAGCCGAGGGGCACGAACGGACGTTCCACGTCCACGCGGGCAACGTGCAGCGGTCTCTTGGCACGCGCAAGTATTCCTCCGAAGTCGAGCAGCAGCACGACGAGGTGGGCGTGGCCACCAGTCTGGCCTGGACGGAGTCCGGCGGCGTAATCATGCACGCCGAGGCGACCATGATGGATGGCACGGGCCAGTTGTTACTCACCGGCTCTCTGGGTGAAGTCATGAAAGAATCGGCCCAAGCCGCCCTGAGTTATACGCGGGCGCGGGCGCAGGTGTTTGGCATTGCCCCGACTGTCTTTCGGGAGTGCGATTTGCATATTCATGTCCCGGCGGGCGCGATTCCTAAAGACGGCCCCTCCGCCGGGATTACCCTGGCGGTGGCGCTCATTTCCGTCCTCACGGCCAGGCCCGTCTTACATACCGTGGCCATGAGCGGCGAAATCACCCTCCGCGGCCAGGTCTTGCCCGTCGGCGGCGTGCGCGAGAAAATTTTGGCGGCCAAACGCGCCGGGGTACAATGTGTCGTGCTGCCCGAAGGCAACCGCCAGGATGTCACGGATATGCCACCGAAACTCCGCCGTGGCCTGCGTTTCGTGTTCGCCGCGACGATGGATGACGTCCTGGCTGTCGCGTTGACACCGCCACGCCACTGAGAGGTTGTCGATACCAAAATCCACAGACAGCAGCCGCGCTCTCGACTCTGGGGACTGGCGCGGAGGTCGTACCCGAACCGCGCGGATGCCACGCGAGCTGGTCTCAAGAACGCGAGCGTGCCTCCTCGCATGGCCGCTGACGCACACGTATCCATTCAGGAGAGTATTCACATGGCTATCAGGGTTGGAAGACACGGCGCTGTGAGCGCTGTCGTAGTCGTCTTGGCCTCGCTTCTCGCCGGCAGCCTGGCGCTGACCCAGGCCGCGACGATCTTGTATGACGGGACGCTCGGCACGCTGCCGAGCAGTCAGGGCTGGACGTTTGCTGGCGCTGGCTCCGCGACACAAGCGCTCAGCGGCGGTGCCGTAGTCCTCGACACGACCGCATTCAACGCCAGTCAGTTCGGGTATGGACGGAATGATCAGCTGCTTGACAGCGCCGTCGGCGTGCAGCTGTCGTTCGCGGTGCAACTGCTGAGTGAAAGCCACGCCACGCCGGACCGCGCGGGTTTCAGCGTCCTCATGCTTGACGCGGCGCACCGCGGCGTCGAACTCGGCTTCTGGAGCGATCGGATTTTTGCCCAAAACGTCGGTTTTACGCACGGGGAAGAACTGTTGCGCGATACCAGCGTGATGCTATCCTACCAGCTGTTACTGGCTGGACCGACGTATCAGCTGACGGTGAGCGATGGTCTCGTCACCTCCGTGCTCAACGGAGCGTTGCGCGACTACTCCGTGGCTCCCGGGACACCGGCCCCCTACTTCGTCAATAACGCGTTGTTCTTCGGCGATGATACAAGCTCGGCCCGGGCGAGGTTTGCGCTCGCCTCCGTCAGCGTCAGCGAGGTGCCAGAGCCAAGTGCCGCCGCTTTGCTCCTGGGGGGATTGGGCGTGCTGATCGGCTGGCGCTGCTCCAGCAGGAAGCGCCCCGCCCGTGGTGTCACCGGGAAGCCATCGTAGAGTCGGTTCCAGTCACACAGACGAGCCGAGAGAGCGCCTCTCGGGTTAGGCGCTTAGCCACGACAGGCCATCAAGGCGGGTTGAAAGGTAGGCAGATGGTACAGAGCCCGTGCAAAACACGCCTGCGCCTGGGTTTCATCGCCCGTGGTGCGATAACCCATGCCCAGACACAATTGCGCTTGGGCCAGGAGGGCGGGCTGGGAGGCTGGCACGCTCTCGATGACGCGGTGCAGATGCTGCATGCCTGGCGTTGGGGTGCCGCCATTGCGGTACGCGAGCATAACGAGAAAGCGGCCCATGGCGAGATGGGCCGGGCCATCGTCTGGGGCGAGGGTCAACGCGTGTTCCAGGGCCTGACGCGCTTCGACGAAAAAATCGCCTTTTTCAAGCACGCTGGCGACACCGCGAGCGCCGTGGACGAGACACTCCGCCAGCAGCAGCCAGGCCGCCGGGTCCGTGGGAGCCCACGCTGTCGCACGGCGCGCCACCAAGAGGGCATTGCCCATATCGCCCCCTTCCTCGCATTCCCGCACCACCTCCCGAAACGCCTGCAGATCCGACAAGGACGCCGACGCGGTGTGCACCCACACCGGATCGCCTACCGGCAACGCCGATGGCTTGTCATGTTGCCAGCCGAGCTCACCCTGGGGGTCGTCGACGAGACCGCGATACACCCGCAGGATGGCGTAGCGTGGTGTCCCCCACACGACCGGAATCGTCGTAATCCAGGCGGGCAACTGCGGCTCGAGATCCGCCAGGAGCGCCAGCAAGGGCATGCCACGGGCCACCCGCTGGCCCACTTCGTCCAGGAAATAGCGCTCTAGACGTTTGAGCAACGCCAGCTCCTCGGCATGGGCCACCGGACCATGGCCAGGGAGGATATGCTGCGGCTGGAGGCGTTCCAGGGCGCTGAGCGTGTCCAGCCACGCCGCGGTGCCCATCAGCCCTTCGTTCATTACGGGCTGGCCAAACATGGGAAAACTACCGGTCATCACCGTATCACCAGCAATCACACAGCCTTCCTGCGGCAGGTGAATGGCCAGGGCATCGTCACTCTCCGCGGTGCCCAGATGCAGCAGGCACAGGCGCTGATTGCCCAGATCCAGCTCGCACGTGTCGGTGACCGTCCTATCGGCGAGATAGGGCAATGGTCCCAATTCAAAGCCACGCGAGGCGAGGAAGGCGCGTTGTCGGGTGCCACGGGTCTCGATAAACGTTCTGGTGAGCGCACTCGAGACCACGGTAGCGCCAGCGCGCTTACACACGTGGTTGCCGGCAGTGTGATCCCAGTGATAATGGGTGTTGATGGCGTAGCGTAGTGGCTTGGGAGACAATCGGGCCGCCTGCTGGACGAGCCGCTCGGCCATGGGGGCGTTGACTTGCGTGTCAATCACCGCACAGGCTGCATCCCCCAGCACAATGACGCTGTTGACGACATGACGAAAGAGGTAGACCCGTGGCGTCACCTCGACCAGGGTCCCATAGGTCCGACGCGCAAACGGGTTCATGACGGCTGGCCCATCGCTCACAGCCTGGTCCCTTCTATAGCGTGCTTGCCTGTACGTACCAACTCGCGGTCTCGGCCCCAAAGAATTGTGACACGAAGGCAGATGATACCTCGTCAGGACGACACGCTACGGGGCGATCCTGGCCTCATAGCGCCGCATACGCAGCATGTTCGCACGGCTCAAGCGCATCATGCCGTGGACCACCTCCGCACCCCGCGCTTCCATGACAATTTTCGTGCTATCAGATTCGATGGGCAGGGTGCGACTCCCATAGACGGTGAACGTCACAATCCCACTCGCCGGCTGGGCGCACGCGTTGTGTACACGGACCTCCCACACCAGCTCCGTGGCGAGTTGATCGGCGTGCTGCACCCGGATATTCGGGCTCCGCGTCGAGAGACAGGAGGCCGAGCCATGCCCGGGCGCTGTGTCAGCGGATGTGGTGACGCGTTTGGAGGACGAGGGACGCTTCTGCGGTTCCGCCTTCGTGGGCAGATCAGCGTGTGCCGGGGTCGTCACCTCCCCAGCCTCGGGGAGCGTGTGCGAGCAGGGGAGATCGCGTAAGACAAAACCCCCACGGCCATCGGGACAACGAAACACCTCACCGCCCCACACCGATGTCATCATCCATAGGCTGTACATAAGGTATGTCGTGAGTCCTACGCCGAGCAAGGCCCACCCATGTGTGTGTACCATAGGACACCAAAGTAGCAGGAGAAGCCATCCGACCATGACGTTGCACGTATCGTACTGCGCCTGACAGAGGTTGTCCAGTGCCCGCGCGGGCGCACCGGGTCGTCGCCCGCTCTGTCTCGTCTCTGTCACGCATTCGTGATACGCTTAGCGCGCCGCCTCTAGGGCGTCACGCTTCAGCGACGCACGAGACTTCTGCCACCAAAGGAGCACCACCATGGCCATCCCTACAATGGATTTTGATTGGTTATTAGACAATGCCGGCGCTATCGCCTTTGATCCGAGCCGTCCGAGCATCTATGTCTACGGGCTCGACATGACCCCCGAGGAATTACAAGCCCAGGTCCTAGAACCTATGGGACAGCAGGATCTCTTTGCCATCGCCCAGACGAAATTTATTGATGCCAGCCAGCGTGGGCGTTACAAGGGACAACTCCCGCGTGTGGCTCTCAGCCTCTTCGAGGTCGGTGGCCATCAGTGTGGCCTGGTCTTGAGCTATCACAGCAAGTTCGAGCCGAACCTGGCCCAGTACGTGGGCTGGCAGACGTTCTGGCAACAGCGGGCCCTCGATGCGGCCCGCAGTCAGGGCTAAGCGCGCGGCGCTCCTGGGAGCGCGGGTGTGATGCCCGGGCTCCCCACCATCTCCTCCATCGCCTGCCAGTGCCAGCCAGGCAGTACCTGTCAGGCCGTGTCTTTGGACCTGGGAGCCCGCGAGCTCTTCGGTGCCTCAGCCACCTCGGGCGTCCCACCCTTGAGGAGTCGGCCAATCTGCTCCCCATGCTGGGCCATAAACAAGGCTAACTCGTCAAGTGTGTCCGGCTCGATCTTGAGCGTGGACGTCTGCAGAAAGGCCCCCAGCCGTTCCGCAATGTCCAGCATCCTGTCATAGGACTCGGCCTCTTTTTTCGTGGTGAAAATCATGTCTGTTTTCCCGTCGCGGACGACAACATATTTGACAATAACAGCCATGGTGGAGATTCTCCGCTCGCGGAGTCGAGCGTCGCCCCTGCGATACCGCCATCAACGCCTGACGGGTAGCAAGAGCTAACGTGTATTGGCGAGCCGTAGTGCTGCGAGGTTTCTACACGGGGATGTGTCGAGGGACTCCTCCCCGAGGGCGACGTCGTGACGTGGCCACAGTGTAGCGCGGGGCGTCAGGGAGAGCAATCGCCAGGCGGCGTGTCATTGACGCCACCCAGCCCGCAGCGTAAGATAGTTTGCACGTCTTTCCACACCGATGATGCGTGACATGGGGCCTGGCGACTGTCGCGGTGTATGCCCTCTGCCCGCGGAGAGGTCGTGACACCGGCCCAATACAGAGGCGAACACCCATGCCAAAAGTGCTCTACGACAAGCGCCAGGCCATTGCGTACGTCACCCTCAACAACCCAGAAAAAGCCAACATCCTCGACCGCGAGATGTCCGACGAGATCAGCGCTATCTGGAAAGAGGTCTGGGAGGACCGCGATGTCCGCGTCGTCATCTTGACGGGGACTGGGGAGCGGCACTTCTGCGCTGGCCATAACATCGCGCTGCGGACGGACGTGACGGAAGATGAACGCGAGCGCGCCCGCGCCGAAAGCGTCTTCTGGCCTCTCGGGGGCACGGTCAACGGGGCGCGGATTGGTGCCGATGGTCGCCTAGGCGATCACTACCCGCAGATTTGGAAGCCCGTGGTGGCGGCGATCAATGGTTGGGCAGCCGGGGCCGGGTTTTACCTGATGCTGACCTCGACGGATATTCGTCTGGCGTGCAGCACGCATGCGCGTTTCAAATTCGCCCTGCTGAGTCAAGGCTGGGTCGGCAGCGGCCCTGGGGCCACGTATCTGACGCGGCAAGTATCGTATGCCGATGCCATGCGCATCTTACTCACCGACGACGCCTTCGACGCGCAGGAAGCCTTGCGCATGAATCTCATTAACGAAGTGGTCCCGCACGAGCAGCTTTTACCGCGTGCCGAGCAGATCGCTACCCAGATCGCCAAGATGCCGCCCCTGGCCGTGCGCATGATGAAAGAGTTTATCATTCGCTTCCGCGACATCCCCATTACTGAAGCCTGGCGTGTGCAGACCTTGATGAATGCCTTGCTGACCCAGCTCACCACCGATGGCGATGAGGGCCGTCAGGCGTTTATCGAAAAGCGTCCGGCCAATTTTACGGGCGGTATCCGGCAAAAAGGTGAGGCCTATCCCTGGCTCGATGACGCCGAATGGGAACGCCTTAATGACATACGCCGCGAGCTGTTGTGACGGCATGCTCCTGAGCAGGGAAAGGGACAGACTATGCAGAATCGCTGGCTCGGTGCCGCAGATGTACCACGTGGTGCGGACTATGACGCTCGCTTTACGGCTCTGGCCCAAGACGGGCAGGATGTGCATGGTGAGGCGAGTTTTGTCGCGGCACTGGGGGTGACGTCTGTCCTTGATGCTGGTTGTGGGACGGGCCGCGTGGCCATTGAGTTAGCGCGCCGGGGCTGTGACGTCGTCGGCGTGGATCTTGATACCGCCATGCTCAACGCCGCACGCCAAAAAGCCCCACACCTGCCTTGGCAGGAGAGCGACCTGGCGACCATGACGCTCAGCCATCCGCACACCCCAGGGCAGCGGCGCCTGTTTGACGCCATTGTCATGGCGGGGAATGTCATGATCTTCCTCGCGCCCGGCAGCGAAGCCACGGTGGTGGCCAATCTGGCGCACCACCTGGCACCCGGTGGCGCCCTGGTGGCCGGGTTTCAGCTGCGCCCGCCTGGCTTGACTCTGGCGCAGTATGACGCCTGCACGGCGCAGGCCGGTCTGCAACTGGCGGAGCGCTGGGCCACGTGGGATCGGCAGATCTGGTATCTCACCAGTGACTACGCGGTCTCGGTGCATCGCCGTCCCGCCACCGTATGATCCCTACCGCCGCGCAGATCCCGGACCTGCTCCATACATTTCGCGCCTGTCCTGGTCTCGCCCACCCCCATCTGCAAACGGTGGTCGCGGCGCGGCTCACCTGGTCGTGGGAGCCGCCCTCCTGTACGCAGCTAGTGCCCCTGGCGGATGGTGACACGCTGGCCCTGGAAGTCTCCACGCCCGCTGCTTGGCAGGCATGGCAGCCGACGGTACTCCTGGTGCATGGCTTATGCGGGTCGCATCGTTCGCCCTATATGCAACGTCTGGCACGGAAGCTCCTGCGGCATGGCCTGCGCGCCGTGCGCATGAATCTGCGTGGCTGTGGCTCCGGGACGGGCCTGGCGCGCCAACCCTATCATAGTGGACGCAGTGCGGATGTCCTTGCCGTGCTCCATGACTTACAGCAGCACACGCCGGACTCAGCGGTGACACTCGTCGGGTTTTCGCTTGGGGGCAATGTGGTGTTAAAGCTCGCTGGCGAGTTGCACAACGCGGCGCCTGCGACCCTGCAACACGTCATTGCCGTGTGCCCGCCTGTGGATCTCGCGGCGTGCGTGCGCCGCCTGGCGCGGCCCGCCAACCGCCTGTATGACGCCTATTTCACCCGCCAGTTGTGTGCCGATGTTGTCCAGCGCCAGCAGTGTTTCCCGGACTTACCCCCGGCCACCCTTCCCCCCACGCTGTCGCTTCATGCTTTCGACGAGTGCTACACCGCGCCACAGTGTGGGTTCCAGGATGCCGCTGACTACTATCGCCAGAGCAGCGCCGCGCCGCTCATCCCGCGCATTGCGCTCCCCTGTCACATTCTCTGTGCGGCCGATGACCCACTCATTGATACCCAGGTGTTGACGAGTAGCCCCCTCCCACCGCCTGTGCGCCTCCTCTGTACGCGCACGGGTGGGCATCTCGGTTTCTTAGGTCTTCCTGGACGTACTGGGGGCTACCGGGCCATGGATGCGCAACTGCTAGCGTGGATTCTGGGACGACCGGCATGACATCCCCGGCAGGGGTGGGGGGCGCACGCGGCCAGTGGAAAAGGCCGCGTGAATTTCCTATACTCTACTCCTACACTAATGGCCTATGCCTCCTTCTGGGAGGGAGACCCATGCTGGAACGACAGCGCCACGAGGTACACCTCATGCCGGTGGTGGAAATCCGTACGTTGCAGCAACGCACGGCCACACGAAGGTCCACAGTGCTACGGCTGGCTGGCGCCTCACGCCTGGCTCTTGCGGTCAAGTTCACGGGGAGAGCCCAACCGTGAGTCGTTTGTCGCTGCTCTTCGCCCTCCTGGCTTCCATGGTGCTGCACTGCCTCGGGTTCACGCTGTTGGTCGGCCTCTGGCACGTCCTACCGTTGGCGCCACCGCCAGTGCATGTCATCGATACCCAGCTGGTGATGCTCCCCCCTCTGCCCGCCGCTCCGGACCCCATCGTGGAGCCCGTACCGCCGCCAGAACCCGCCCCATTACCGCCTGATATCGCCGAGGTTGTGCCGGAGCCACAGGTCATGCCGCGTTCCCCCGCTCCCCCTGTGCCGCGCGAGAGCACACGGGTGGCACAGCAGCCCAAGCTGCCGCCTGCCCCGAAACCCGTGCAGAGGCAGGCTCCTCCGCCAGTGCGGCCCATCTCTCGGCCTCCGGTTCCTGCCCGCGTGGCAGCGGCACAACCAGCCGCAGCGCCCAGGCGTGGTCCGCCAGCGTCCGCCCCTGCGGATGACGCCCCTGGTCGTGCGCCAGACCACGCGCCTGGGCCACTGGCATCACCCCAGGCGGAGCCCGCACTGCCCTCGAAAGGCGGCAGTGAGACTGGAGCCGAAAAGCTTGCTGAGAAGGGAGATGTGGGAGGTACGCTGGGCATGGGAAGCGGCGGGGGCGGCGGTGGGACGGCGCGTGCTGGCCTTGGCACCGGCGGCGAAGGGGCAGGGACGCAGGGCAGTAGCCGCCGACCTGGGGCCGGGGGCGCCGGGGGAGAAGGCCGAGGGGGTGGTGCCTACAGTCCAGCCCGACCACTCGCTGGAGGCTATCAAGTCAAACCCACGTACCCAGACTCGGCAAGACGGCGTGGCACTGAAGGCACCACACTCCTTAACGTTCATGTGAGTGAGACAGGCCAGGTTGCAGAGGTGCTCGTTGCGCAGTCAGCCGGGCACCAGGATCTTGACCAGGCGGCCATAGTGGCGGTCAAAAAATGGCGTTTTGAACCCGCGCGCCAAGGGAATCAGGCTATCGCCATCTGGGTCAAGTTGCCGGTCCAGTTTGAGTTACGGTAGAGGCGGAGCCAGGCTTTCCTGACGAGCCATGGACCACAGGAGGTTGCGCGGCATCGGCGTCCGCAGCGTGTCAACGCCATCAGCCAGACCGGGGGGCACTAGCGCCTCTCAGCCAGCAGTTCAGCCAGCGCATTACAGCCACAGAGCACCAGAAAAATCGCCAGCCCAGGTGGAATAACCAGATGCAGGGCTGAGGCTAAAAAAGGGCGGGCGTCGACCAGCATCGTCCCCCATTCAGGTGTGGGCGGCTGGATGCCGAGGCCGAGAAAGCTCAGGCCGGCAATGCTGAGCATGAGTCCGCCGACGTTCAGACTGACCTGCACAGCCACTGGGGCGAGCACCGACGGGAGGACATGCCGCAGCAGAATGCGGTGTGGCCGGGCGCCGAGGGCCGCCGCTGCCAGCACAAAGTCTGCCGTGCGCCGCTGGAGCACCAGACTGCGCATCAGGCGGGCGTAGGGCGTCCAACCCGTGAGGGCCAGGGCCAGGATGAGCGTCGGCAGACTCGGCCCGAGTGTGCCGATCAGGGCCAGGCTGACGATGATCGGCGGTAGCGCCGCGCAGAGATCGGTCAGACGCATGGCCAGGTCGTCAAGCAGGCCGCCCCAATAGCCGGCCAGCAGTCCCACCAGGTTCCCTATGACAGCCGTGAGAGTCAGGATCAGCAACGCCACGCTGATGGACGTCCGACCGGCCCAGAGCAGACGACTCCACACATCACGCCCCAATTGATCCGTACCCAGCCAGTGTTGCCCCGACGGCGGCTGTAAACTCGCGCTCAGATCAATGGCCAGTGGATCGTAGGGGGCCAGCAGCGGCGCGGCCAGGCTGAGCCCGCTGAGGAGCAACCAGAGCCCAATCCCGAGCCACGCTATGTCTGGACGGTGGCCACGGCGCCGCGGTGCTGGGAGGCTGACGCCGCTGGTCTGCCTCCACTCGCTCTCGGTCGGCTGTACGTGTGCTGTCGGCAGTGGCACGACGCTCCCTTCCCAGCAGTATGCGGTGCGCCAACTTACGACTGGAGACGGATACGCGGATCCAGCCACCCATAGCTTACGTCGGCAAGCCCATACAGGATGACGATAAGCGTGGCAAAGAGCAACACCATGGCCTGAATCACTGGGATATCCCGGAACTGAACCGCCGTGATGAAATAGACCCCCAGGCCCGGCCAGCTGAACACGGTTTCGATAATGATCGCACCACTCAGCACGAGACTGGCCTGGTGTGCCAGAAGGGTGACAAAGGGTACCGCAATGTTGGGCAAGGCGTGGCGGAGCAAGGCACTCGCACAGGTGCGACCTTTGGCACGTGCTGTGCGCAGGTAGTCCTGACCACATTCCGCCAGCAACAGCGCTCGGGTCACGCGGCTCACCCGGGCCGCTTGTCCCAGCCCCAGGGCGAGCACGGGGAGCACGAGGTGGGCGCTGCTGGTCGCACCATAACTGGGCAGCCAGCCAAGCGTGACGGCAAAGAGCCCGATCAAGAGGAAAGCCAGCCAAAATTCTGGGACAGAGACGCAGAGCAGGCTCCCCCATTGCAGCAGCCGATCCCACAGCGTATGCGGCCGTAAGGCCGCCCACACGCCGCTGCTCCCCCCCAGCAGGACCACAAAAGCGGTCGTCCATAGCCCGAGCGCCAGGGAATACGCGCCGGCCTGGCTCACCTCAGCACGGATGCGCTGGCCGGTACGAATGGAGGAACCGAAATCGCCGTGGAGCGCCTGCCTGAGCCAGCGCAGATATTGGCGGAACCAGGGCTGATCCAGCCCGTAGTGCTGGCGCACCCAGGCGACCTGCGCCGGATTGGGTCGCCCGCCTAGGCGCTGGGCAGCGATCACCTGCGCCGGGTCAGCGGGTGCCAGATAGAGCAGCAGATAACTCAACAGCGTCACCGCTACCAGGAGTACACAGGTGTGGAGCAGACGTTGGAGCACATAGCGTGCCATAGTCACTCTGACCTCACCTCACAGCTGGCGTGGGGCTGCGCAGGGCGACCTGCTGCAAGGCATACGCCAGATCATATTCCGTGCCGCCCAAGCGCAAGCCGGTGACCGTCTGGCGATGGGCATAGACACGCTGGGGCGACAACAGTGGGACAACGACGGCATGGGTATCCATATAGTGCCAGAGGCGGTCATACAGCGTCTGCCGGGCCTGGACTTCTGTACTGGCGAGGACTGCATCAATCAAGCTATCGAGCGTCGCATCGGTATAGGCCGGCACGTTCGTGGGAGCAGTCGCCGAATGGAAACTCCCATGGACAAAGGTGTGCGGGTCGTACGGAGGCCCCCAGGTAAAACCCATGAGCGCATGATAATCACCACGTTGATACGCTTGCAGCCAGCCGCTGTAATCGTGGAGCCGCAAGGTCAGATCTATGCCTACCTGCCGCGCCTGCGCCTGGATGGCTTCGGCAATCGAGGCGGTTTCTGGCAGCCGGGACTTATCCACCCCAAGCTCGATCTGCAGTGTCTGCCCATCTTTGACCCGCACGCCGTGCGGGCCGGGCTGCCAACCAGCCTCGGCGAGCAGCTGTTTGGCGTGGTCCGCGTCGTAGGTGTAGAGAGCCGTGCCGGTACGGGTGACATAGGGAATCGCCGACGCCATGACGCCAGTGGCCACTTCGGCGCGGCCACCAAAGATCGCCTGGACAATCCCCGCGCGGTCGATGGCGTGATTGAGGGCCTGACGGACACGGACATCGTCAAAGGGTGGCTTGGTCGCGCGGACCATCAGGTGCAAGCTCATGACGCTGCTCCCAGTCAAGACGGTCAGGCGTGGGTCGCTGTGCAGGGTCGTGAAGCTCTCCGGGGGGATACTCCCCAAATACTCGCCGCCGATCACCTGGACGGCACCACTTTGCAGGGCCGCGATACGGGTCTGGGCATCCAGGATCACTTCGATGATGACCTGCTGCAGCTGGGGTTTATCGCCCCAGTAAGCCTCATGGCGAACGAGTACAGCGCGCTGCGCCACCAGGGAGGCGATTTTCCACGGACCAGTGCCAATCGGTTGGTGAAACGCGCCGTGCTCATGCACGGCGCGAGGACTCAAAAAGCGTACCGGACGAATGAGGGCCAACTCTTGGAGAATCGGGTAGTAGGGCGCACGCAGCGTGAGCACCACTGTCGTGGCGTCCGGTGCATCCACCGTGAGAATCCGCGTCGAGGAGGGGAGCCAGTGATGCGCCTGGACAGCCACCCAGCGGTCGAAATTCCACTTAATCGCCACCGCATCACACGGGGTGCCATCATGGAAGGTGACCTGTGGCCGCAGGTGGAAGGTGAAGGTCCGGCCATCGGGGGACATCGTCCAGGAGGTGGCCAAGGCCGGCTGGATGGTACCATCGGGACCGTAGCGCACCAGGGGCTCATAGAGCAGATCCAGCAACGCCATATTCGAGCCATAATCGTGTGGATTGGCGGTCCCCAGTTCGTGCCCGGCGGCGAGCACCACGGTCTGGGCGGGGCTGGCCCCGGTCCCGGCCTGCTGCTGGGTCGGCGGACACCCGCCTAGCGTCAGCAGCAGGGCACTCACCAGGAACATCCTGCACCTCACCTGTAGACGAATCTTCCCTGCACATCCCACGGCGCTGCTCTCCTCTCGACGTGGCCTGATGGCCTAGAATCCCGCAAAACGACCGCTCAACGCCACTTCGATACTGCGCGGTTCCCCCAGCTGCACCTGCGACGCGTAGAAGGGGTCACCCCAGACAGCGTAGTCTTTATCAAACAGGTTGCGCACACGCAGCGTCACATGGCTGTTCTTGAAGCCGCCACTGTCCGGAAAGCGCCAGCCCACAAACGCATCAACGGTGTGATAGGCCAGCATCTTGACGGTGTTGGCATTGTCGTTAAAGCGTCCGCTGACATAGCGCAAGGAGCCACCAAATTCAAGGGGGAACCGGGGGTCCATGAGGCGGTAGGAGGTCCAGAGATTGGCCACCAGACGGGGGACATTCGGGGGCAGATTGCCCTCGTGCGAGATCACCCTGGTGCTCGTCGATTCGCTAAACTCGTCAAACTGGGCGTCGAGGAAGGTGACGTTACCCTGGAGCTTCCACGATGGCAGCGGTCGGAGCGCCGCGGCAAATTCCAGCCCGTGCGAGGATTGCTGGCCAATGCTGGCCACATCGGTCAGCGATACCTGGGTCAGCAGATTGGTGCGCACGATATTGAAATACGCCAGGGTCAGCTCCGCCCGATTGTCCCAGAAACGCTGCTTGAGACCCAGCTCCCATTGTTTGCCACGGGACAAGTTGACGTTTTCGGCGGAGCGTACCAGAAAAATGTTGTTCTGCCCGGCGGGATCTGCCGCGGTGCTGTATTGCCCATACAGACTGAGTGTGGGCAGGACATCGTAGATCAGGCCCACCCGCCAGGTGGTCGGGCGAAAGGTGCGCTGAAAACTTGGCGTGCTCTGCAACGCGCCTGCGGTATTGAACACCTTGCGATCGAGGTCGATCCATTCGGTGCGTACCCCCGCGACGAGTTTCAGCGGCTTGAGAAGGGTGAGCTGATCTTCAAAAAACAGGGCGGTGGTGTTGATGCTGGTCTCTTGTTTGGCCGAGACCAGCGGGAGACGAAAGCGGCCACGCACGGGCTGGAAGGGATCAACCTCATCGACGTCGCCCTGAAAGAAGGCTGGGCGGTCGAAGCCGAGATGGTTGGTATCAATGCCGATGAGGAAACGGTTGGGCAAGCTGAACAGGGGGAGCCCGAGCAGCGCCTCACTGCGATTGCCAATGATATCCTGGTCGTGCGCCACGAAAAACCGATCACGATGCACCAGCAGTGTTGTGGGGCTGAAGGCATAGGTCTCGGCATTCTCCCAACGGCGATCGGCGTGGTAGTAATACAGCTCATTGCGGACCTTCAGCATGGGGGTCACTTGCCAATTGGCCTTCAGGCGGCCCCAGTAACTGTCGGAGTCCATCACGTTGTCGGTCACGTTGTAGTTCACCCGGCTCATGCGGCGGTCGATGGTGCGCCCATCGTTGGTTTCTACGACATCGGACAGCGGCTGCCTGGCGAAGGACGACGGCACCAGTGGTGTGCCCCAGTACGGGCTGAGGTCATCATGCTGCATGTCAAACGACAGTTCGATGGAGAGAGTTTTGGTCGGCGCAAAGAGCAGCGCGCTGGTGAGACTGCGGTATGCTGACGTCGTGTCGTCGATGAAGCCGCTAGAGGTCTGCCGGCTAAAATCGACGCGGTAAAAAAGGAGATTGTCGAGCAGGGGGCCGCCGCTGCCCACCCCGAGCCGCAGGGTGTTAAAACTTCCATAGGAGAGTAAGCCATCGACATTGAGAGGCTCGTCGCGTGTGGGCCGTCTGGCAACAAAATTAATCGCCCCGCCTATGGCACCTTCGCCGTAGAGGACAGAAGCCGGGCCTTTTAAGAGTTCGACCCGCTCAAGATTCCAGGTGTCGAGCTGGCGTGCGGTCATCGTCGCTGGCCCGACGCGTACGCCGTCGGTCAGGTTGGTAATCTGGTTCCCGGTGAAGCCACGCAAGGAGAAGTGTGCCGGATCGCCAGGCGGATTGCCCGCCGTAATGCCCACCCCGGACTCAATGGCGTCGAGGGTGGTGCGATGGCCTCGTTCATCAATCGCCTCACGTCCGATGATGTCGATACTGGCCGGGAGCTCGCGTGGTGTCAAGCCGAGACGGCTCGCCGTACCGGAAGGGGCATCGAGTGCCAGGCCGGTGGGCTCCGGGGTGGTGCGGGGACCGGTCACCAGCACGCGTTCGAGGTGTTGGGGTTCCGTGGCGCTAGGCCGTGGCCGCAGGCTGGGACTGTCTTGGGCTTGGGCGAAAGAGAGCCCAAACACCGTGCAGGGCAGGAAGTACAACAGTGTGAACCGAGCCATACAGTGTCCTTTCATCCGTAAGCAAAAAAAAGCCCCCAACCTCACAAGGTCGGGGGCAAGCACCGCAACTACCAATACCTTTCCCCTCGAAAGGCGTTCTCAGTAGAAAGGCAGGCAGGTTTCCTGGCTTGCGGCATGAGCCTACTCTCTGCACCTTCCCAAGGTTCGAGACCTCAGTGGCATACGCAGATTTCGTTCCGCTTACAGTTGCGGGGCAGCGATGGCTTCGACCATCTTCCCTGTTCGCAGTCGCACACTGCGAGGCAACCTGACTTTCGTCAAATCTTTCAATTGTTCTTTTAACTTAGAGGAGACTCCTACAAGATGTCAAGCAGAAATTCCCGTAGGCTGGCAGTGAGCGTGTGGCCAAGGACAGGCCCTGCAAGGTGCAAGGCCGGGGCCCCTGCTGTGCCGTCGCGAGTACGAGAGGCTCCCAGACCTCCGCGTGGATCGTCCGCTCGGTCACCCCCCACCGCACGGTGGCATCTAGAGCATTTTTTTGAGAGGAGGAATGCATCGCTAGATAGATTCAACTTAACTAATTGATTTATAAGGATTTTTCAAAAAGCTTTTCTAGTATCTGTATTTCTTATATTTTATTAAAATCAATTAATTGTGGCCATTTTGTCTATATCTGGATTAACCCTCTGATTTTGAGACGCCCGATACCATACGATGGTCCCATGGTGTCTGCTGTGCAGGGGGTAACCCTGCGGCGGTCCTCCCACCAGTGGCCGCTCTTTTGGGGCTTCTGGAGGTTGTGCACAAGACGACGTGGCCAAGCGTTCTGGGGAGCGTTGCGGGATCGCAGGCTCACGTAGCTCCTCGGAATCCCTAGTGAGCCTGCATGCATTGTCCACACGCTCTAGGTGCCTTACGCGACCGCCAGGAGGATTTTGCCGACATTGCGGTTATCCTCCATATATTGATGTGCCACCGCCGCCTCGGCCAGTGGAAAAGAGGTATCGATAATCGGGCGCAGATGGCCTTGGGCCAACAGTGGCAACCAGCGGCTGCGAAAGCGCTCGGTGATGGCGATCTTGCTCTCCAGGGATTGGCTGCGCATCACGGAACCGATGATATGCAGGCGGCGGCTCAAGATGAGCCCAAGATCCGCCTCAATCTTGGTGCCGCCCATAAGACCGACGAGGACCAGACGTCCTCCTACTTTGAGACAGCGCAGGTTACGTTGCCAGTAGGCCGCCCCGATAAAATCCTGCACCAGCTCCACCCCGGCCCGATTGGTCAGTTCGCGCACGCGTTCGGCAAAATCTTCCGTGTTGTAGTTGATCCCGACCTCCGCCCCGAGGGCGGTGATGCGCTCAACTTTCTCCGGCGAGCCAGCGGTAGCGAAGACGCGGGCCCCGATGTGGCGTGCCATCTGGATCCCGGCAGTGCCCACACCACTGGCCCCAGCGTGGATGATGACGGTCTCGCCAGCCGCCAATTGACCCAGAGTAAACAAGGTTTCTTGCGCCGTGAAAAACACTTCGGGCACCGCGGCTGCTTCGGAAAAACTCCACCCGGACGGTATGGGCATGGCCATGCGGTAATCAATCACCGCCAGCTCGGCATAGCCCCCGCCCCCGACCAGCCCAAACACGCGATCCCCGACGCGAAAGCCTGGCGTGGCGCTGCCAACGGCCTCGACCTCGCCCGCCAGTTCCAAGCCCAGGAGGTCCGATTCGCCCGGCGGTGGGGGATACAGCCCGCGTCGTTGCAGTGTATCGGCGCGATTGAGGGCCGTGGCCCGCACGCGCACCAACAGCTGTTCCGGCGTCGGGGTGGGCGCGGGCACGTCGGTGAGTTCGAGGACGTCCGGTCCACCAGGGGTACGGATGGTGATAGCACGCATGCAAGAAGTCTCCCGAGAATATGTGGTGCGTGGTGCAGGTGGCGATGGCGTACCGCGCGGCATTGTAGCAGACTTCCGGGCCTCCAGTATGGGGGCGGCGTGGCAGGATTTTCACGTGCTCGCATCGACGCAGTTCGTGATACAATAGGGCACGCTCTTGATGCAGAGAGTTGTGTCCGAGAGGGGTGAGGTACGCCACCAGCCGTGGTGACCGGACCATACCCCACACACAGACCATCGATAGAATGGAGGTTTCATCGTGCCACAATGCAGCCGTAGAACCACCTATGACACTGGTGCCGTGAGTTTCGCCGTCCAGCACGAGCTGTGGGATGGCAACATTGAAGACCACTCCGACCAAGGGGTGGCTATTCTTGTCATTGGCAAGCCTGAGGGCAAAGAGACGACGTTACTGCGCTTCAACTGTTTTGATCTCGAGCGCAGCTATATCTATGGTCCCGAGAGCGTCAACAAACTCTGCCGCATGGATCCCATCGTGGATGGTAACCCCATCGGCTGGTCGGTGAAGCAGCTGAAGGATATGTTACCTGAAATGCTGCAGGCCGCCGGGTATGAAGACGTGGCCAATCATCTTGACGGCCAGGCCGTCTTACAGACCCTGCCCAAAGTCGAAGCCACGGCGCGTGAGCTGTTTGCCACGGCGCGTAACACCGTGAAACACAACCGGGGCACCGAAATGTTTGAAGCTGGCAATTTCCGCTTTGGCCTGGAGATGCGCAAGCAGGCTGGCGGCGACGGCGGTCTGGCGATCCATGTCCTGGCTGATCTGGCTGGTACGCCAGGGCGTACGTACACCGAAGAAACGGAATTGTTGGCCTTCGACTGCTTCCGCGACGCCCCGCACTACCACTATGGGCCGCGGAACAAGAACCATCGTATTTTCTGGGACAGAACCTTGGTACCCGACCCACTGGGTTGGACCCTCGAGCAGTTCAAAAGCGGGAAGCTGCGGGACATGATGGAGCGGGCAGGCTACCCTGGCATCGCGGCAGACTATGACCACGGCGTCGTGACGGCCCTCCTGCCGGCGTTGGAAAAGCGGGCGCGCGAGATGGATGCGCAACCACTGCCGGAAGCTCCCACCCCCAATATGGTGCCCCGCTAAGCCACTCGTTGTGGTCCCTGGCCACGGCACGCGAGATGCCTCCGCGTGCGGGGGTGTTTCCCACTCCCCGTCATGCCGCCTCCGGTATGACGGGGGGCGTATACACGCCCGGGCGCATGGTGTGGTCATTCTCGCCAAGCCTCGGTGCTCGCTGGCTGCCACAACCTCCCCCGGGCGCCTCGTGCGCAGCGATCTCCAGATAGAACACGCTCTAGGGAGCTGTCATGGCCGCACCGCAACGTATCGTGTCCCTCACGCCCAGTGGCACGGAAATGCTCTGCGCTCTGGGCTTAGAACATCGTCTGGTGGGCATTTCGCCCACCTGTGATTATCCGCCCACCATCCTGTCCCTGCCACGCCTCACGCTGGAAGACGTGCGTTTGCGCACGCTACAGCCCGATCTCATCCTCACACCGAGTCTGGAGACCCTGAGCGCTAGCGACGGCACCGAGGTCTTAGCCCTGCAGCCGCTCTTCCTGCAAGACATCTGGGATGACATCCACCGTGTCGGAGCCGCCACGGGCCAGCAGCGGCAAGCCGCTACACTTCTCGAAGGGCTCTTGGCGCGTATGAACGCGCTAGTGGCCGAGACCATCATGCTGCATGAGCCACCGCGTGTGGCGGTGCTGGTCGGCGTAGCCCCGTTGCAGCTCGCCGGGTACTGGCTGCCGGATCTGATCCAGCTCGCCGGAGGCACGGCGGGGATCAGTCGTCCGGGAGAGCCGCCTGTCACCGTCACGTGGGCGCAATTGCAGGCGTATGCCCCTGAGGTGCTTGTGCTGAGCCCCGCGGGGCTCGCCTCAGCGCCGAGCCCTATGACCCTGCGGTCTCTCCAGCGCCTGCCGGGGTGGGAGACGGTGCCGGCGGTGCGCCAGGCGCAGGTCTACGCTATTGATGCGGCCTCCGCCTTCTATCGCCCAGGCCCACGGGTCGTTAACACGCTGGAACTACTCGCCGGCCTGCTCCATCCTGACCTCTTTGGCGACCATCTGCCGTCGGACGGGGCTGGGTACCGTCATCTCACCGCCTAACGGCACCTTGGCACACCCATGGCTCACAGGAAAGCTCATATGGTACCATCGCGTGGCCGTTGCCGACAATGTTACCCTGGAAATACCGCTCGCGCCGCAGCACGTGCCGGCACGCCTCTCGCCTTCCCGGTAGCGCCGAGACCGCATGCACCTGCCAGACACCGTAGGCCGTGGGCCGTGCTGCTCCTCGTGAGCTGCCTTACGCTCCAGGCCTGTAGTGGTGGGGAGCCGGAGAGCGGCAGCACCACACAGGCAGCCGGGACGACAAGCTGGGTCAGGCACTGGAACGAGGTCGCCATTGACGCGAGTGGCCTCGACCATACCCCGGTGGCGGCTGGCGAGCCGCGCCTCTTTGGCGAACAGCTTGGCCCAACACGCGCGAGCCGCGCCATGGCGATCGTCCACATCGCGATCTTTGAGGCAGTGAACGCCATTGCTGGGGGCTACCAGAGCTACAGTGGCATCGCTCCGGCCCCTGCGGCTACCTCGATGCAGGCCGCCATTGCCCAGGCCGCACACGACACCCTGGTCGCGCTCTTCGCCTCCCAGGCGGCGTCTTTTGATGCCCAGCTCGCTGCTGATCTGGCGCGTCTTGCCCATGGCCGTCCAAAAGAGGAGGGCATCGCCCTCGGCCGCCGGGCCGCCGCCGCAATCCTCGCCGACAGAGCGCATGACGGGGCGCAGCACCCAGAGCCACGCGTGGGGGTAGAGTTTGTGCCCTCCCAGGCGGCAGGCGCGTGGCGCCCGGATCCCATCAGCCAGCTCACCACCGCCCTCGGGGCGTAGTGGGACGAGGTCAAACCGTTCGTCTTGGAGACGGCGGCGCAGTTTCGCGTGCCGCCACCGCCAGCGCTCAACAGTCCTGCCTATGCTGCCGCGTTTGCCGAGGTCCAACAGCTGGGAGGTGATGGGGTTGTCACGCCCACGCGGCGGACGGCAGAGCAGACGTTCGCCGGCATCTTCTGGGCCTATGACGGCACGCCGAGTTTATGCGCACCGCCGCGTTTGTACAACCAGGTGGCGGTGCAGATTGCCGACCAGATGGGCTCAGACGTCGTTGAGTTGGCGCGCCTGCTGGCGCTAGTGAACGTCGCCATGGCCGATGCCGGCCTGGCGATTTGGGAATCGAAGTATCACTACACCTTCTGGCGTCCGGTGACCGGCATCCGTGAAGCCGCGGCGGGCAGCGGCCCGACGGGAGCGGGCGACGGCAACCCGCTAACGGTCGGGGATCCGACGTTCACGCCACTGGGTGCCCCCGCCAGTAACCTCGTGCAGACGAACTTTACGCCCCCGTTCCCGGCGTATCCTTCGGGGCATGCGGGGTTTGGTGGGGCTCTCTTTCAGATCTTACGCCACGTGTACGGCACGGACGCCATCGCCTTCACGATGGTGTCCGACGAGTTGAACGGGGTGACCCGCGACCATCAGGGGCGCCTCCGCCCGTTCCGGCCCCGCAGTTTTGCCTCCCTCTCAGAAGCGGAGGCGGAAAACGATCAGAGTCGTATATACCTGGGCATTCATTGGGCCTTCGACAAAGACGCGGGCATTGCCCAAGGCCGCGGTATTGCCGATTACATTTTTCGACACACCTTTGTCCCGCGGCCGTGAGGGAGCGTCATCTCGCCATATCGCAGCATTCTCACGCACCATAGCCATTTGCAGAATACAGGAGAGCAATTCTCACAAAAGTTGCCGATGCGTTCTCCGCCTTCCATCGCCCAGGCCCGCGCGTCGCTCGCACGCTCGCACTGCTCGCCGGCCTGCTCCATCCTGCCCTCTTTGGCGACCATCTGCCGTCGGACGGGGCTGGGTACCGTCATCTCACCGCCTAACGGCACTTTGCTACATCGCGTACCCCTAGGGAAGTCCACATAGTACTTTAAGGTGACCGTTGCCTCCAATGTAATCCTTGGGATCCCCTCAGCGCCGGGGAGCGTGCCACCACGCCTCTCGTCTCCCCGGCGGCGCCGAAACCGTCGACACCTGCCAGACCAGGTGGGACGTAGGTCGGGCTACTCCTCGTGGTCTGCCTCGCGCTCCAGGCCTGTCGTGGGGGGGGGGCATGCGAGCGGCAGCACTGCCCCGGCAGCCGGGGCGACAAGCTGGGTCAGACACTGGAAGGAGGTCGCCATCGACGCGAGTGGCCTCGACGTACGCGTTCCCAGAAAGTCGAGAGAACGATGATTTTTAGGAGAGCGAGATCCTCTTCGCAGCAAACTTCTGGCTGTCTGAAGGTATCTGAGCGGCTTCGTGCGGCGTCGTCTCCGTCGCAGCGGTCCATGCTCCCCGCCGTCGGTCCTGCATGGGGTACGGCCTGAGGTGCGCATGAGACAACACCCTCCATGCTGTGGTGCCTGGTGTCCGTATGGCAGTCTGGAGCGGGGCGTCTGCGGGCTCGTCGTGGGGGACGCCACGGCCTGAGGCCGCAGGTCGGCGGCGTGGTGGGGCCTGGCGCAGGCCATCCCGACCCCCGCTGACCAACACGCACGGCGCCTGGACGCGCTGTGGCAGCAGGGGACCGCATCCCGCCCCCAGGGCCTGGCGGCGTCTGCAACGGCCTCGCGAGAAAACGCCTCATCCGCGAGACCCCCCGCGCCGTCTGTGAGGAGAGCAACGGAGCAGATGACCATGTCCACCTCTTGGTGGACTATCCGCCAAGGTGGCACTGTCAAAGCTGGTCGAGAGTCTTAAGGGGGTATCCTCAGGCGTCTTGGGGAGAGTCTTAAGGGGGTATCCTCTAGGCGTCTTGGGCAGTGACATCCGGAGTTGCGGAGGGGTACTACCGTGGTGTGCTCTGGTCGCACAGCTCCGTTGCCGCTTCCTGTGGCGGCGCTCCGTTCTCCATCATTCGGCAGTACGTCGAAGACCAACGCAAAACCCTGTGTGCGCGTTGCGCTCCATACCTTCTCTCTCCGCCCTGAAGAGACGGAGTTTTACGGCATCTTGGATAATCAGCACGTGCTAGATGTCCATGTCGTAAGTCCTGTGCCAGTCCAACACCTTCGCGGGCATGGCCCACTCCTCCAGGAAACCCTCGTGCACAGCGCTCTTGTAGGAGCGGGCCATGCCCGCGAAGGTGTTGGACTGGCAGTGTATTGATGAAACAGACATCTAGGGACACGAGTCAGACTATAAGACCTCGCCTCCTCTCCATCCCCTGAACCAGAGCCGAACCATTGATGAACATACACTTTTGCCCTGATAATATGCTATTGGACTGGTTTTCATGCAGTTTTGCCCGATGTCCATTATCAGTAATCTCAGGGCGCCATGACGGAGACCGTAAGCAGGCGCTTGGGAAGCGACCTCCCCTTAGCCCCTGCAACTGCCCTGGCGCCGCCGGCGTGCCAGCATGGACGAAGTCAAAGTCACAGCCCGGGGGGTACTGCGCCGCGAGCGTTAGGCCTCACTCCAGACCACGGCTCTCTCGGTGTTGGAGCGCCTGCGCTACGCCGACGAAGAATGGTAGCGTGTCGTCTAGACGACCTGGCAGTATTCTTGCGGCGCCATGTAGCGGGCCGTGACCCTTGCCTGAATCGACCATGCCCAGACCCGACGGCGTGAAAGATTGATAGGATCCAACGACCTGCAGTTCCACGATCGGCAACAGACCTGGCTCAGGAACCAACGCAAGTCGTGGCGCTTCTCGAAGCTCTTGCATAGATTAAAAGTATAATAAAAAATGGTCTTAGGTAATCTTGAATCGCTTCTGCGCCGGGTTGACGCTGGGAGAAACGGCCTGCATGATGGACGTCGAACGAGCGGGGTAGCAACCAGGCCCCCCAGATGGCCTCACGATATGTACATAAGGCCCAGCTCCTGGAGCAGCGCGGTTGCCACTCGGAAGTGCCGCCGCTCTCCCTCTGCGCTGCAGAGAGTGTCTGGAGTCCACTACCACCATCATTATGAGGAAGACTATGCCACGCCGTTTGATCGGTATGCTCATTGTGCTGCTCGTCGTGCTGCCTGCCCACATTGGGGCACACGCCAAGCTGATAAGATCGGAGCCTAAGCGTGATGCCGTGCTCTCGACCGCACCGCTCCGAGTACATCTGTGGTTTCAGGGACGGATTGAAGCGCGCTTTTCTCAGGTGTCCGCGTGGGATGCCACCGGGAAACAAGTCGATACACGCGATGTCCAGGTGAGTAAGGAAGATGCTGCGAGCGTGTCCATCGGCTTAGCGCCGCTCACGTCTGGAACGTATACCGTGAAGTATCGCATCCTGTCGGTGGACAGCCATATGAGTGAGGGGCAGTTTTCTTTCACTTTTGCAGACCGGAAGTGAGCGTCATACGTTACAAGCTGGCTGTGGAACGCCTCGCGCATGGCGGTGGCATCCCGGCGGGCGACCTTGCGGGTTCCTGCCCCCATGATGTTCCATATAAGTCGACGGATAGCCCTGGGGCTACACTGCCCCAGAGTCTTCCCAGGCTCCCGCAGCGTGTGGGCAGGACAGAGGATGCGGCCGCGGCAGTCTCCGTTGTGTCGTCTACCAAGGCCAGCGCAGGCCCAGCATCACCCCGTCTCGGGTGGGTTGGATAGTGACGCCCCCCTCGTGTGGACGATGGAGGCCAAGAAAGGCATCGTTGATAAAAGCGCCGAAAAAATTTCCGATTGCTGCACCCACCAGCACATCTGAAGGAAAGTGCTGGTGGGCCTCGACACGCGCCCAGGCGGTACTGAGTGTCAAGCCGATCAGACCGTACTGGAGAGCCGTACGGCCCTCCTTAGGCCATGGAAAATACTCGACATTCCGCGATGCCAGCGTTGTAAGCACCGCCGTCGTCGAGGTATGGCCTGAGGGGAAGCTCTTGTTGGCCTCAGCCGGGTCGTGCATGGCGGCCTCAGCTGGGTCTGAGGTATACGGACGGGGTCGGTGCGTTATGTTCTTGAGGAACCAACTATTCGTCGCATGAGTCAACAGCACTGCCCCACCATCAACACCGAGCATGGCCTTCCCCTTGGCTGCCAGCCACTCCCACTCCTCTGCGGCCTGGCCCTCCTTCCACGCCGCAGGCATTGCACCGCTTGGCGTCGCTAGCGCGGTGAGGGATGCCGCAACACCGGCGGTGTATACGAGGTAATCGCTGATCTGCTCCGCACGTTTTTGTGACCCAAATACTGGCGTGTGCGTGGCGGCCCAGTCGGATAATTTATGATCGATATTCCCGAGTTCATCCCCGATCAGGAAGGCACCTCCTCCTACCGCCGGTACCCAGACGCGTGGCGATAAGGCCGCATCCACGGCGGCAGTTCCCACACGCCGCCATCCGGGGCGTAAGGTCGCCTCTTGCCCCCAGCGCTGACCATTGGGCAGCGTCCCACATCTCGTCAGCAGGATCAGGCTGTACACGACCAACCATCTCCACCCACATTTCTTGTCTATCTGCGTCATCTTTTTCCTGCAAGCTCATGGATCCTTGTTGGAGGAAAGTAGGAGCTATACTACCACTTTGTCCTTCAGGGCGCAAGCCGCACGCGGGCGCTCGCCTGCTGTCGGAAGCGGATGCGACGCGGGAGCGGACGCGGGAGGCTGTCATAGACAGCGCAAAACGTGTGCATGCAGAGAGAGAAGCAATGACCGCTATCTCTTGTCGGTCCACGGCGCCGGGCTACCGTGAAGT
This sequence comes from Pseudomonadota bacterium, assembly GCA_005777235.1. Lineage (GTDB taxonomy): Bacteria > Tectomicrobia > Entotheonellia > Entotheonellales > Entotheonellaceae > SXND01. Next base: position 4,104 of record SXND01000039.1, on the reverse strand, counting down.
ACTGGCTTGTCCCGCTCAATGGCCACGGGTGAGAGGAGCACCACAAGCCAGCAGGTTAACGGGAGCGTACGACAACGGGTGCAGTCTTGAGGACGGTGCTTCGAGCGTAGCTACGGCAATAGCCTCTGAGCCAGCGTTGACACCCCTGACTGCCTCCAGTACAGTTCCTCAGTGCAGGCATCGCCAGAATGATGCGGGATGGGGGATAGCCGTGACGTACACCGACTGCACACGCGATAGGCTGAAGCAGCCATGTGGCCTGCGGACCGATGAACGGGGTGATTATCGTGCCCAGATGGCGCCAGTGCCCATCAGCGCAGGGCTGCGTGACGATTGACACCAGTATGGGGCACTGGCGCGAACCATGGGCACGGAGAAAGCGCGCTCGGAGCTGTTGAGTACGCCCTTCTCCTAGAAACGCATTGGCAGCTCAACGCGGGTTTCCGCCTGTTTTCCAGCGTCGAGTTCATCGTTGATGGGGTGCCTGTGGTCTGCGTAGCGCCTGTGCTATATGCATGACGTCGCGCCCATGGTGGGCATCCTCGTAGGCATACGACGTGAGGCCGCGGCAGAACGCCCAGCCGGTGTGGCCCCATAGAGGCAGAGAAGGCACCTATACATGGAATACGAAAGCGTTATCGGCCTGGAAGTCCATGCCCAGTTACTGACCAAATCCAAGCTGTTTTGCTCGTGCGCCACCGTGTTTCAGGCCGACCCCAATGAGCACACTTGCCCGGTGTGCCTCGGCCTGCCGGGGGTTTTACCGGTGCTCAACCGCCAGGCGGTCGAATACGCCATCCGTACCGGACTGGCCATGGGGGGGACCATTGCGAGCCTGAGCCGCTTTGCACGCAAGAATTATTTTTATCCTGATCTCCCCAAGGGCTATCAAATCTCGCAATACGAAGCGCCCATCGTCGCCGGTGGCGGCTTGAGCATTACCCTGGACGGAGAGGTGAAACACATCCGGCTCACCCGCATTCACCTGGAAGAAGATGCCGGCAAGTCGATCCACGGCGAGAACCTCGCCGATCCGACCAAGAGCTACGTAGATCTGAACCGCACCGGCGTGCCGCTGTTAGAAATCGTCAGCGAGCCGGATCTGCGCTCCGCCGAAGAGGCCAAAGTGTATCTGCAGCAGCTCAAAACCGTGCTGGAATACCTCGAGGTGTGCGACGGCAACATGGAGGAAGGCAGTTTGCGCTGCGACGCCAACGTGTCGATCCGGCCTCGCGGCTCACAACAACTAGGCACCCGTGCCGAAGTTAAAAACCTCAACTCGTTCCGCAATGTACAGCGCGCCATCGAGTATGAAATCGCGCGTCAGATTGATGTGCTCGAGAGTGGCCAGCGGGTCGTCCAGGAAACCCGCCTCTTCGATGCCCACCGTGGGGTCACGCAGCCCATGCGCAGTAAGGAAGACGCGCACGATTACCGCTACTTCCCGGAGCCGGATCTGGTGCCGTTGCGCATTGGCCAGGAGTGGACAGCCCGGGCCCGAGCGGCCTTACCCGAATTGCCCGCAGCGCGGCGCCAACGTTTCACGACACAGTACAGCCTCTCGGAGTATGATGCCGAGGTGCTCACCGCCTCCAAAGCCCTAGCCGAGTACTATGAAGCGACGGTGCGCTTGCACCCCCAGCCCAAAGTGGTGAGCAACTGGGTCATGGGCGACGTCATGCGCGAGTGGAATCGCCATCATCACAGCCCGCAGCAGAGTCCCGTGACGCCAACACAGCTGGCGGATCTCTTACGCCTGGCCGACGAGGGCGTGGTGAGTGGCAAGATGGCCAAGACGGTGTTTGAGGAGATGTATCGCACCAGCAAGTCAGCGCAGACGATCGTGGAGGAGCAGGGGCTGGTACAGATGAGTGATAGTGCGGCGCTGGAGGCGGTGATCGCGCACGTTCTGGCGGAGCATGCGGCGCAGGTGGCCGAGTACCGTGCAGGCAAACCCAAAGTGTTGGGTTTCTTGGTCGGGCAGGCCATGCGCGCCACGCAGGGGAAAGCCAACCCGGCGCTGGTCAATGATCTGCTGCGTCAAGCACTCGCGTAAGGGAAAGGGGGCTCCGCATGGCCGAGCGACCGGTGGTTTACCTCGTCGATGGGTCTTCCTACATCTACCGCGCCTTTTTCGCTGGCAAGAGTCGATTGAGCACGGCTAGTGGGCTACCCACTAACGCGGTACTCCTGTTTAAGAACATGCTGCAAAAGCTCATCCGGGATGAGCACGCGCACTACCTCGGTGTCGTATTTGACGAGCGTGGGCCGACTTTCCGGCATGCAATAGATGAGAATTACAAGGCGAACAGGCCACCTATGCCGGATGAGATGGAGGTACAAATCCCCTATATCCATCGCCTGGTGGATGCCTGGGATATTCCCCGCCTGAGTCTGGCCGGTTACGAGGCAGATGACATCATGGGCACGCTGGCGCGGCGCTTTGAGGCCGCAGGCGATGACGTCGTGCTGGTGACCGGTGATAAGGATCTGTGCCAACTGGTCACGGAGCACACGACCATTTTCGACCCCATGAAAAACCAGCGTCTCGGTGTCGCCGAGGTACGCGAGCGTTTTGGCGTTGGGCCAGAAGGTGTGGTGGATGTGCTCGGGCTGATGGGCGATAGCTCGGACAACATTCCCGGTGTGCCAGGCATCGGGGAAAAGACGGCCAAAGATCTGCTGGCCACCTTTGGCACCCTGGAGGCACTCCTGGCGCGGGTGGACGAGGTCAAACGCCCGAAACTGCGCGACAGTCTGCGCCAGCATGCCGAGGTGGCCCGGCAGAGTCGGCAGCTGGCCACCATTGACGTGCAGACGCCCATCGACGTCACCCTAGAGGCTTTAACGATGGGGGCGCCGCGCCTCGAGGAGCTGCGAGCCCTCTATGAAGAACTCGAATTCCGCGCCGATCTTCAGGCCCTGGGCCCTGTGCTCGACCCCAATGCACCGCCGCCAGTGCCCAAGCAGTACCGCAGTATTACCACGATCGAGGCGCTTGATGCCGTAATCGCCGCCCTACGGCAGGCCGGGCGCTTTGCCGTCGATACCGAGACCACCAACCAGGATCCCATGCTGGCCGAACTGGTCGGCATCTCGCTGGCGCATGCTCCGCACGAGGCGGTGTATATCCCCCTGCGTCACATCTACCTCGGCGTCCCACCGCAGCTCGATGCCACGCTGGTGTTAGAGCGCCTACGGCCCCTGCTGGAAGATCCCTACCTGCCAAAATATGGCCAGAACATCAAGTATGACTACATTGTGCTACAGCGCCAGGGCATCACCATGCAGGGCCTGGAGTTTGACACCATGATTGCCGGGTACTTGCTGAATCCGTCGCGCCGCACGAACAATCTTGATACCCTGGCGAAGGAGTATCTGTACTACAAGACGATCAGTTATGAGGACGTCGCCGGCAAGGGCGCGCGCCAGGTCACCTTTGATCACGTCGATATCGCCCGCGCCACCACCTACAGCGCCGAGGACGCCGATGTGGCGTTCTTGCTCACCGACACCCTGCGGCCACAGCTGGAAGACGTGCAGTTGGCGTCGCTGTTCCACGAGGTGGAGATGCCGCTGGTCGAGGTGCTGGCGGACCTCGAGATGCGTGGCGTGATGATCGACGCGCCCTATCTGCGCCAGATGTCGCAGCAGTTGCAAGGGCAGATGGAGACGCTCTTACAGGATATTCACACCATGGCGGGCGAGACGTTTAATGTCAACTCGCCACCACAATTGCAACACATTCTCTTCGACGTGTTGCAATTACCGACCGGCAAGAAAACGAAAACGGGGTATTCTACTGACGTCTCGGTGTTAGAAACCCTGGCCCTCGCACATGACTTCCCGCAGCTTGTCCTGAATTATCGCCATCTCGCTAAAATGAAATCGACCTATGTTGATGCCTTGCCGCAGCTGCTCCACCCGCAGACCGGACGCATTCACACCTCGTTTAACCAGACCATTACCGAGACTGGGCGCTTGAGTAGCAGCAATCCCAATTTGCAAAACATCCCGATTCGCTCGGAGCTTGGACGCGAGATGCGTCGTGCCTTCATCGCCGCGCCGGGGCATGTGCTGGTGTCGGCGGATTATTCGCAGATC
>SXND01000038.1 GCA_005777235.1 Pseudomonadota bacterium | reverse complement strand
CCTTGACCTGCATCGCCCGCCAGCCCTGTGCGACCTGGGCACGGCTCAGCGTCGCGCACGCGAGCAGGGCGGGTGCGGCAGCCACGCGCTGGCGAGAGACCCCGCGTTGACGGGACAGAGTCCCAGGCCTCCACGGGAGCATGGGCAGCCTCCTTGGCCTGACGATCCGAGAGGGATGGTCCCTCATGCTCTTCGCAAGGAGGCTGTGTTGTCTACGACCATATGGAGTCTGTGTTGCGACCTTAAGGCAGTGCCATTCATGTCAGGAACCGTTTCTCCAGACCCTGCGCTCCAGCACGGAGCCTAACAATCGCCTGCAGCCGACACCGGGGAGCGCGGTTCGTCTTTGGTAGGCGTCACGCTGTCCAGCTCCCCGGTGCGGCTGAGGCGCAGCGTTCGGCGCTAGGGCAACCAAGCGACATTCTTCACGAGGTACAGTGTATGGCCAAGTTGGCGGAACGTATCACCGTTGATCCCGAGCAGTGTGGAGGACGTCCATGCATCCGTGGCATGCGGATCCGCGTGACGGATGTGCTCGATCTGCTCGCCAACGGTCTGACCGCAGCGCAGGTGCTTGCAGAGCTGCCGGACCTCGAACTGGAAGATATTCACGCCTGTCTGCGGTTTGCGAGCCAGCGGCTCAATCATCCGGTGGTGGTCGCGTGATCCTCTGGATTGATGCGCAGTGGTCGCCAGCCCTGGCCTGCTGGATCAGCGAGACGTTTGGTGTTGCGGCCCATGCCGTGCGCGACGTGGGGCTCCGAGAAGCCAAGGACTTCGTCATCTTTCACGCGGCGCGGGAGGCGGGTGCCGTGGTGATGAGTAAAGACAGTGATTTTGTCGTGCTCCTGGAGCGGTTTGGTCCGCCGCCGCAGGTGCTGTGGGTGACCTGTGGGAACACCTCGAATGCCCGGATGCAAGACATCTTGCGCAAGAGCTTTCCGGAAGCCAGAGCCCGCTTGGAGCAGGGCGAGCCACTCGTCGAGATCCGCGATGCGCGCTAAGAGAACAAGGGGTCAGGACGCCACCCGGTCGTACCAATCCGCAGCACCGAACACGGCGCTTGAGGCGACGGGACACCGCGTAGGCTTTTTTCCAGTGCGGGCGTCAGTGCCTGTGGCCCGCGCCTCAGCTTGGGCGTTCGGCTTCGTGCGGGGGTGTCGGGAGTGAGTCCCCTCCCGAGACGCTCGCCTCGTCGGCGGTCGCAGCGAGCGCCGTCCCGTGGTGGCGCGCTCTCAGCGGTAGCGCCAGCGGGTCGCAGGTCGGGGTCCGGTCTCGGCGGCGTGGCCTCCGTGGTGTCCCCAGGGCGCGGGCGCTTGCCGGTCGAACAAGCGCTTGCACCGGACGCCGGGGGAGGGGGTTTTTTGGTGGTGGCGGGTGTCGGTGGCCCCGGCGCCGGTGAAGCACGGCGCTAGGCCTCGGCTCTCAAATCTAGGGCAAAAGCCAGGGAGCGTTTAATCTTGGCCATGACATCATCCGGTAGCGTCCCGAGCCGACGTTCAAGCCGTACGATTGGTAAGGAACCGAGCCCCTGCACATTCGCCACAGAGCCACGATCAAGGAACGACAGCGATGGCAATACAACCTCATAGGCGCTTTGTCGGTGCTGTCCTCGTTAACGGGACATAGAGGATTAAGGCTCGCGGCGGGTCGGCATCATCACGCGACACGATCACCACAGGCCGTGTCTTCGCCGCCAAGCCCAGATCGGCCATCCACACTTCACCGGGGTGAGGAGGCATCGAGCAGCTCCAATACTTCTTGTTCGACAGCACGCGAGCGCATCACATCCAACACGTCTTGGTCTGCCAGCGCCATAATTTCTGCGACATGCTGCCGGACTTGGACGGCGGTCTCAGGCGCCCACGTCCGTAGTTTGGCATCTAACTGTTCCGCTAAAGCGTCCATGGCGACCTCCCTCGATTGTGTTTATAGGACTGTAAGCCTAGCATGTCGTCACGCAGGCTGCAGCAAAAAGCTCTGGAGCATCGTCATCCCCTCGAGTGGGATGTTACTCAATAGGCTGCAGGAAAGCGTCCTTCAGCGGGAGCAAGAATGAGGGAGAACACCTGGGAGAGAGCACAGTCCCTTCCCCAAGCTTGGCCTAACACACGCTTGCACCTGACGCCGGGGAGTGGGGTTCGGTGGCTGGGGACCATGTCGGTGGCCCCGGCGCAGGTGAAGCGCGGCGTTAGGCCACAAGACGAGCAAATAGTATGACAGACTGGACACAGCAGGGATGGGAATGGAGAGTGTTCACAGATAGAGAGACAACATCCCAGCAACTCATTGATTTTCAAAAGGAATGCCGCACAAAGGGCATATGAAGTCATTTTGCTAATTATCCATTTCACATCAATAAGTTATGATGGATTCATCTATCGTTAGAAGAACACTCTCTGGGAATTTTTTAAGGTTGTAGCTCCGTGGATGACTGGTGGGCTTGCTGGAGCGGTGCTCACGTACCTTCTTAATCAGCGAGCAACACGACGCAAGCAGCCTCGACTCTTGCTGGCCGTACAGAGAGTCGATTACTCCATATCATCCAAAGATGAGCAGCTTGAGAATCTCCGCGTCTCATACGGTGCTCAAACCTTCGACAATCTTCTCTTATTTCAGATGGAAGTGAACAAGGTATCTGACCGGACAGTTCAGGGAACTCCGTTCCTCCTTCTGCTCAGCGAAAAGTCGGCAGTCATTGATAGGAGTGCTCTCGTCGAGCCCCTTAATCGAGACACTACCTGGACACTGCAAGCTGGTCACGAGGGTGCGTACGTTTGGGACTCGGGTGGACGTCCTCCCCGCCCTGAAGGACGGGGCCTCCACTGCCGTGTTCCCCTCGCCCATTGAGGGCTCGGGAACCACCTGGATCGGATTGGTCGCTTGGGCATCGAGCCCGACGCGCCCAACGCCTCTCCCTCCCCGCCGTGAACGACGGGGCCTCCCGGCGCTTTTTGGTGAGTGCCCACACGGTGCGGCGGAACCTCCCCGAGCTGGGCACGCTGACGCGCCAGCAGAGCGCCGCCTGGGTCGGCGTGGCACCGCTCCATGGCGACCGTGGAACCCTGCGGGGCAAGTGCGCCATCTGGGGTGGGCGGGCGCCTGGGCGCCCCGTGTTGTCCCTGAGCCCCCTCGTGACGACCCGTGTCAACCCGCAGATGCAAACCTTGTCGCAACGACTTCTTGCCGCTGGGACAGTCAAAAAAGTGGCTCTGACCGCGTGTAGGTGTCAGTTCTTGACGGTTCTCCACGCCATGCTGAAGCAGCGGACGCCCTGGCAACCCCAGGAGGTGCAGAGTTCAAACATAGACCAGGCCCTCTTGGCAACCAAGACAGTTGCTACGCGTGTAGACCGCTCCCCACAGGGCGCTGAGGCACGCCTGTCGCGCTAGCCTTCCCGTGAGGGTAACGCCACCTGCGCCGTACCCTGCACGTAACGTTCCCCCGCCTCATTGCCCACCATCACATCACAGAAGAGCAGATGCTGCCCGTCACGCGACTGTTTCTCCGTCACCACCCCGCTACAGGTCAAGGGGGTGTTATGGGGCACGGTGGCGCGAAAGTTGGCCGTCAGTTCGCGCAAGGTGCCTGTCGGGAAACATTCCGTCAGCATGCGTGACAAAAAGCCCAGGCTCATATTGCCCGGGATAATGGCGCCTGCGAGACCTTCCTTGCGTGCATGTTCATCATCGGTAAAACGTCCGCTTTGCATCCGAGCCACATCGACAAAGCGCACCACATCGGCGGTGCTTGGACACACCTCAAGTTCGGCAAGATCGTCACCAATGTCAATATCTTCAAAGTATTGCACCGTCTGGCTCATCGGGTTCCTCTCTCAGTCGCGGCGAATGAGGCTTTGACGCACGACGGCGACTTTTTCCCCGTGTTGATTGCTCAACTCGCTCTCGCGCACGATAAAAATCATACTGCCGCTACGGCCCGTCTTCTCATACACCTGCTGGATGCGATCCACCCCGGTGATGGTATCCCCTGGACGAATGGGCGCCAGAAACTCGCATTCCTTGCCGCCGTCAAAGCCGCGTTTGCCATAACTGAGCTGCAGTTCAGGCAGCCGGGCATAGCTGCGAAAGACCACGCAAAACGTTGGCGGAGCAATGAGGCCACCGTACGGGGTGGTCGCAGCATAGGCCTCGTCCGTGTACAGTGGATTGGTTTCGCCGATAGACTGGGCAAAGCCAATAATTTCTTCCTTGGTCACGTCGTAGGTATAGCGGTCAAATTCTTTGCCAATCCAGCTGGCATCGTACTCTAACACGTGCGAGATCTCCTTGATAAGGCGGTCATAGCTCCCCGCGCCGGGAAAAATCCGGTGGTGGAGTGCCACCGCCGTACACCGGGCCGTCGGCTTCCGCCACCATAGACATTTCGGTCTCAGCAGGCTCAGCATAGGGAAACAAGCCGAGCTGCGTGGTCAACGCAGCGGCCGCGTGACAGATGGCATACAGGCAGCACTGCGTACAGCGCGGCGTGCGGGCCGTACACACGGTCGCACCCAGATCCATCATGGCCTGATTGAGCACCCAGGCATCGGTGCCTGGGGGTAAGACGTCCTCGGCCAGCCGCCACAGGCGCTTGTGCATCGCACTCGGCTTGACGGCTGGGCGTCGCACAAACATACGCTCTAGGACGCGCTGCACATTGGTATCGAGAATCGGCGTGCGCTTGCCAAAAGCAAAACACAGCACGGCCCCCGCCGTATAGCGGCCCACGCCCGGCAAGGCGGCAACGTCATCAAATGTCTCTGGGAACACGCCGTGGTGCCGTTCCATAATCTGTTGCGCGGCCAAATGCAGGTTGCGGGCCCGGCGATAGTACCCCAGCCCTTGCCAGGCCGCGAGCACCTCGTCCACCGGCGCACTGGCCAGGGCCGCTAGCGTGGGAAAGCGCCCTAAAAAGCGCTGATAAAAGTCCAGCACACGCTCCACCTGGGTCTGTTGCAACATCACCTCAGAAACCAGGATGGCATACGGGTCCGTGGTGCGCCGCCACGGTAAGTCACGGCCATGGTGACGGTACCACTGCATCAAGCGCTGCTGGAATTGCCGTTTCTGCTGTGCCTCAAGTGCCACGCAGGTGTCCTGTGAGATGTCTGTTCATCAATTAATACGCTGCCAGTCCCTCCAGGGTTTTCCCTGGGAGCGCCACGCGCCAGCGTGGCTGCCGGAGCCGGGCTGGAGCCCGACGTTCCCAGGGGGGGCACTGGTGCAGGATTTACGCAATGGACACTAACGTTCTTCCCCAAAGTTTTTCAGATCCTCGGGGCCGTCTTTGAGCACCACCACGCCCGTGCCCTGCACCATGAGACGAATCTCCTCCACCACTTCCGGGTTGGCCAGGGTGGTGACATCGCCAATGTTCATGGTGTTGGAGATCGACGCCAGCACGCGGCGCATGATCTTCCCAGAGCGCGTTTTCGGCATGTCCGGCACGATATACACGTGCTTCGGACGGGCAATCGGGCCAATGATCGTCTCAATGGCGTGTATCACCTTGCGCTGCACTTCTGGCCCGCTGGCATAACCCGGCTTGAGGGAGACGTACATATCCGGCACCCGTCCGCGCACCTCATCCGCCACGGGTACCACCGCAGCCTCGGCGATTTCCTCGACGGTCAGGCTGGCGGATTCCAGCTCCTTGGTGCCCAGACGATGCCCCGCCACGTTAATCACGTCGTCCACCCGGCCCAGGATGCGGTAATAGCCGTCCTGCGCTTGCATGGCGCCATCGCCGGTGAAGTACGGCCAATCACGCCAGTCCTTGCTGTCGGGATTCCTGCAATACTTGGCGTAATACGTTGAGACAAAGCGCTGCCGGTCACCCCAGATGGTCTGGAAGCCACCCGGCCACGGGTTGCGGATGCAGATGTTGCCGGCTTTGCCGGACCCCGCTGTCACCTCAACGCCGTTCTCGTCGTAAATCACCGGATGGATCCCCGGCATGGCTGGCCCGGCGCTGCCCGGTTTCATCGGTTGCAAGGCTGGCATGGTGCTACACAGAAACCCCCCGGTTTCCGTCTGCCACCAGGTATCGACAATCACCGCCTGGCCCTTGCCCACCACTCTGTGGTACCACAGCCACACTTCCGGCTCGATGGGCTCGCCGACGGTGGTCATGTGTTTGAAATGGTAATTGTACTTGGGCGGCTCATCCGGCCCGGCCTTGCGCAGCATGCGGATGGTGGTGGGAGCGGTGTGGAAAATGTTCACGTCGAGCTGCTCGGCAATGCGCCAGGCCCGTCCGGCATCGGGAAAGGTCGGCACGCCTTCGTACATCACCGTCGTAGCCCCAAGGGACAGCGGGCCATAGACAATATACGAATGCCCGGTAATCCAGCCAATATCGGCCATGCACCAGTACACGTCCTCGGGATGAATGTCCTGCACAAACTTTGACGTGCCGGTAACGTACGACAAATAGCCGCCAATGCCGTGCTGGCAGCCCTTGGGGCGGCCCGTGGTGCCACTGGTGTACATCAAAAACAGCGGCGCTTCTGCCGGCATGGGTACGGGTGGCACGCGCTTGCCGGTGTACTGTTTGAGGACATCATTGACAAAATAATCGCGCCCCTGGACCATCGGCGTGGCTGAGCCGTAGCGCCCGGGATAGCGCTGCCACACCAGCACTTTATCGACCATCTGCCCTTCATGCACCGCCGTCTGCACTGCCGCGTCGGCCTTTTCCTTGTGATCGAGTAGGGTGCCATTGCGGTAATAGCTGTCCATGGTAATCAGCACCCGGCTACCGGAATCGGCAATACGCTCGCCGCAGGACTGACCGCTAAAGCCGCCAAACACCACCGAGTGCACAGCGCCCAGACGGGCACAAGCCAGCATGGTGACGGGCAAATCCGGCACCATGGGCATGTGAATGGTGACGCGATCCCCGGCTTTGATGCCCGCGAAGTCACGTAGCAGGGCGGCCATCTCACTCACCCGCACATAGAGTTCCTGGTAGGTCAGCGCCACATGCGGTTCGTCCTCGGGTTCCGGGACGTAAATAATGGCGGCTTTGTTTTTATGCTGCGCGAGGTGGCGATCAACGCAGTTGTACGAAGCATTAATTTTGCCCCCGACAAACCACTTCCAGCACGGCGCATCGCTGGTATCGAGGATGGTATGCCAGTATTGATACCAGCTTAGGAGATCAGCGTATTCCTTAAAGCACTCAGGAAAATGCTCTAAACTCAAGCGCTGATAGATCTGCGCATCAGTCATGTTGGCCTGCGCAATGAAGGGCGCCGAGGGGTAGATGTACTCTTCCTCCTTCCAGTGTACCGCAATCTGCGCTTCGCTCAGTTCGAGGGCTTCTGGTGCCTCGCTCATGCTACACCCTCCTTAGACGGGAAACGGGTTAAATATGTACGGACTGTCGCAACACCTGGAGGCGGGTGCCTCGGCCAGGCGCTTGTCATAGTATACCAGGTCCGGCGGGGCAAGCGGGAAGCGGGTGGAACAGGGGGAGACCCTACCCTGGGAGTGCGGGATGACTGCCCGCCCCCTCAGGCACACCGTGCCCAGGTCGACAGACTATGCTGCGCGGCGTATGATCTTGGACAAGCGTTTCAGTCATTGTGTCGGTCTCACACATGGGGGAAAATATGGGGCAAGTACAGCTCATGGAGGCACCAGCCGACCTTGCACCGCGACCTGACATCGACGATCTCGTCACAGAGGACGATACGCCTGTGGATAATTGGTACTCGGAAAAACAGCAGCGCCTGCTCACTGAACCGCTCTATAGTACCTGGGATGGCCCAGGTGGGGGCCGCTTGTTTCTGGTCGCTGCGAATGTCGGCATTTTTTATCAAATCCATACCCCGGCGATTGTCCCGGATGCCTTTCTCAGCCTCGATGTGCAAGTCGCCGAGGAGTGGCGTCGCAAAGAGCATCGTTCCTATTTTGTCTGGGAGTTCGGCAAGATCCCGGAAGTAGTGATTGAGGTCGTCTCGAATACCATCGGGGGGGAAGCGGACGACAAACTGTACAAATATGCGCAGATGGGCATCGGCTATTATGTTATTCATGATCCACTGCGCCAACTCATGCCTGATATCCTGACTATCTATCAGCTCCATGGCCAGACCTACGTGCGGCAGACCAGCACGCAGTTGCCAGGGCTCCCTCTGGGGCTGACCTTGTGGGAAGGCCTCTATGAAGGCAAACAGGATACCTGGCTGCGTTGGACGGACACAGACGGCCATCTCATCCTGACCGGCAAGGAAGGCGCTGCGCAGGCACAACACCAGGCCGCGCAGGCGCAACACCAGGCCGCGCAGGCGCAACACCAGGCCGAACAAGAGCGGCTGGCGCGGGAACAGGCCCAGCAACAGGCAGCGCAGGCCCAGCAACAGGCAGCGCAGGCCCAGCAACAAGTCGAGCAAGAACGTCTGGCCAAGGAACACGCGCAGGAGCAGTTAGCCCAGGCCCAGCAGCACACCGAGCGTCTGGCTGCCTTACTCCGGCAGTTAGGGCATGATCCGGGCCAGGGGTAGCCCTGGCCCCGCCGTGTGTGGTTGCTCGCCTGTCCTACCCTGAGAGCGCGGGCGTCTCGCCTGCGCTCTCAGGAAAACCTGGCCACCGCAAGGCAGAGCGTTGCTCCGGGCGCTGCGGCAGGCTATGCTTTCTGACGCGCATAGTGTCATCATACTTCCTGCACACCTCCCCTGCTGTTTCGCACCCCTGGCACAGCGCCGGGGCAGACCTCAACCACAGGATCACGCATGGACGTCGCACATATCCGGAATTTTAGTATTATTGCTCATATCGACCACGGCAAATCCACGCTGGCAGATCGGCTCTTAGAGCTGACCGCGACGTTGACCCCGCAGCAGATGCAAGCCCAGGTGCTCGACAACATGGACCTGGAACGCGAGCGTGGCATCACCATCAAAGCCCACGCCGTGCGTATGTACTACCGCGCCAAGAATGGCGAAGAGTATCTGCTCAATCTCATTGACACCCCTGGGCATGTCGATTTTACCTACGAAGTGTCACGCAGCCTGGCCGCCTGCGAAGGCGCCATCCTGGTGGTGGATGTCACCCAGGGCGTTGAAGCGCAAACGGTCAGCAATGTGTTTCTGGCCATGGAGCATGACCTGACGATCATTCCGGTGCTCAACAAAATTGATATGCCCGCCGCCCAGGTGGAGTCTGTACAACGCCAAGTGATTGATCTCATGGGTGGCACCGCGGAGGAGATGTTACAGGTCAGCGCCAAGCAGGGCCTCGGTGTGCCCGAGGTGTTGGAAGCCATTGTGGCGCGTATTCCCCCGCCCACGGGCACACTAGAAGCGCCGTTGCGGGCGTTGATCTTTGATTCCCTCTATGACCACTATCGTGGCGTCATTTGCCTGATCCGCGTTGTCGATGGCACCTTGCGCAAGGGCATGAAGATCCGCTTTTATGCCACGGGCCGCGAGCATGAGGTCGAGGAAGTGGGCATCTTGCGCTTGCAACGCCTGGAGACGGCCACTTTAGGGGCTGGGGAGGTCGGCTACCTGATTGCCGGAGTGCGCGTCCTCGCCGATGCACGGGTCGGCGATACGGTGGTCGAGGCGCAGCGTGCGCAGTCCGTGACGCCCCTCCCGGGCTACAAACCCTTCAAGCCCATGGTGTTTAGCGGCCTGTATCCGGTGGATTCCGATGAGTACGCTAATCTACGCCATGCCCTGGAGCGTCTGCGCCTCAACGACGCGGCGTTTTCCTTTGAGCCAGAGACGTCCACGGCGCTCGGCTTCGGCTACCGCTGCGGCT
>SXND01000258.1 GCA_005777235.1 Pseudomonadota bacterium | reverse complement strand
CCAGCAGTGCGCTCAGCCCGGTAGCCGTGGTCGCCCCAAACGACGCCAGCAAGTAGTCGGAATACAAATCTGCTATCGGTTGTGATTTCATACGGGCGATTCTACACTTTTTTCGTTCCAGTCGCGTAAGGTGAGTTACCTTGTCAAGGGCTTCGTGGACGAAGGGACCGCTACGCCGTTCTGCGGCGCTGTGAGGCATCCGATGATCCTCGGCACCCTAGAAGAATTACCGCAGATTATTGCCACGTATCGACCGGATGTGCTCGTTGTCGCGTTGCTGGGTAAGTGTGCGCCCCTGACTTTGAGGGTGCTGCTGGGAACACACGCACAGGGGGTCCGCATTGAAGACGATCGGGCGTTGTACGAAAAGTTGACCAAGCGTGTATTGGTCCATCCAGAGTACACGCATGGGTTCCCGCTCTGCCGACGGCATCCTTGGCGTGAAGCAGCAAAACGCCTGACCGACATGCTCTTGTCAGCGGTTAGCCTGTGTGTGGTACTTCCTTTTATAGCCATTATAGCACCTTTAATTAAGCTGGATTCACGGGGTCCAGTGTTCTTCCATCAGGATCGTGTCGGTAAAGACGGCACAACGTTTACGCTCACGAAATTCCGGACCATGGTGCCCGATGCCGAGAAACACTCCGGCCCCGTCTGGGCGCAGGAGGACGATCCGCGGATTACGCGTATGGGCCATCTGTTGCGGCGCACGGGCTTTGATGAGTTGCCACAACTGTGGAGCATCTTCAAGGGCGATATGAGCCTGGTGGGACCGCGCCCTGAACGTCCATACTTTGTGGCACAGTTGACCGAACAGCTTCCCGGCTACGCCCAACGGCTGAGCGTGCGACCAGGCCTCACCGGGTGGGCCCAAGTCTCATATGGCTATGGTGCCAGTGTGGAAGATGCGCAAACCAAGCTGAGCTTTGATCTCTACTATATCAAACATCGCTCCTTTTGGCTGGATCTGTGGATTATGTTATGTACTGTCCCTAAAGTGCTAGGCGCGCGCGTGACTCTGCGCGCTTCGGCCCCTCCATCTACCCTCACGTTGGATACCCTCACGTTGGACATGCCGTAGACCGAAGGCACCCTCTACCGCTAAGGGCTGGCGGCGTTCACAGCTTCGGGGGGTTCGTGTTGTAAGCCTTCATACGCTTGCTTGAGTAGGCGCGAGACCTCCGGCAGGTCGGCCTAGAGAGCACGCGCTTTCCAGCGCTGCAGGGCTACCGCGGCTAACTCGCCACGTTGCAAGTCCAAGGTGCCCAACCACAGAAAAATATCGGCATGGCGCGGTATCAGGGTCGTCAGACGCTGCGATGTCACCTACCTGCGGGCTACCCCTGCCAACGGTACACCCGGAGATCCACACAGCCCTCAGCATCAAAGGGCACGCCCTCCGCTTCCAACAAGCACCGTTGTGTGAGCGGGCGTTCCACTGGCGTGCGGTGGCTAATCTGGCCCCGGTGATTGATCACGCGGTGCCAGGGCACGTCTGTCCCTGCAGGCAGATAACGCAAGGCATAGCCGACAGCGCGCGCCGCACGTGGCTGCCCGAGCAACGCGGCCACCTGGCCATACGTCACCACGGTGCCAGTGGGCACCTGGCGCACCAGGTCGTACACTCGCTCATAAAAAGGCCGCATCACACCCGTCTCGTCCTGGGGAGGTTTTGGTTTTTCCGCGCAAAGTCTGATACCATACCTCGCATAGTATACAGGGAAGAAGAGGTCAGACAGGCAGCGGGGCTCTCTACGGTGGTTTTCCCCACGCGACTGGCACCGCAGGCTGGCTACGAGAGGCAAGAGTATGGAGCTGTACAGACTGCGCAACTATGTCGAGCTCGCTCTGGAGATGGTCGCGGACACGCCAACCATTCGGGCGGCTGAGGTGTGCGCGTCTTGGGGTGGACACCAGCTGGTTCAGGTGCAGCATGACACCGAGCGTCCGAGTGACGATGTCCGCGCCCTACACACCCATACGACTGGGGGGCTGAGTTTCCTCGTCGTGTTGGCAGGGGGCGAGGGGCGGACCGTTGGGTTTGCGATGACCGATGATGAGCTCACGCCAGAGAGCCTCCGCGAGGCGCTTGAGAGGGCACGGCACAGTGCCATGGTCGAACCGAGGACGCTGGCCTTTCCGCGCCCGTTGGACGACACGCCCCCCCCGATGTCGCTGTATGATCCCCAGGTGCTCGATCTGCCAGAGGATGACGTCAAACAGGCGGCGGGGGAGGTGATGGATGGCGCCCTCACCACCTTACAAGAGGCTGGCGTTGTGCAGCAGCTACGGGTCCGCGGAGCGGTACGGAGCCAGTACGAACACCTCGTGGTTGGCAATACCGAGGGTTTGCTCGCGAGTGATACGACGACAGGACTCCTGGCCACCATGACGGTGCATCTCCTCCAAGCGCAGAGCCGGGGTTACGGGAGCCAAGTCACCACGCATCGGGGCGATTTTGTGCCCTATGACGCTGGGGTGGAAGCAGCGCAACAAGCGCTGCGGGCGCAGGGCAGTATTGTGGTGCCAGGCGACGACTATGAGGTGGTGTTTGGTCCGCGTGCGGTCGCGGCCTTGCTCCAAGATGTATTACTTCCCGCCCTGAGTCTGGACACGGTCGCCGCCGGGACCAGCCCTTTCGCCACCCAGCGGGGTCAGCTCATTGCCAGCCCGCTCCTCACCATGGCCGACAACGGGCGTCTCCCCGGTCTGCTCGGCAGTCGTCTGATGACTGGAGACGGCTTGCCCACGAGCCTGACCACGTTGATTGAGCACGGACGGCTGGTGGGGTTTCTGGCGGATGCCTATCATGCCCAGCATTTGTGGGAGCATATCGGTGCGGTTGGGCCACGTCACGGCCTGCGCCATACCACCACAGGCCAGAGTTTTAGCATGCGCCCGGGCATTTTTCCGACCAATATCACCTTCTCAAGCCCTGAGATGGTACCTCTCGACGACTTGCTGGCCCCGATTGTCCACGGTCTCTATCTGGGCGATTTGTGGCACCTCACAGCACCCGAGGGATTGCAGACGGGAAGCTGCACCGGGCTGATCGTCGGGCCGTCGTTTGTGATTCGACACGGCAAGCTGGTAGAGCCCGTACGGCCGGGGACGTTGCGCCTACAGGACAATGTGTTGCACGTACTGCAGCGTCTGACCGGGCTCTCCACCACCGAACAACCCGTAGTCCTCGCAACGCGGCAATCCCTGGTGCTCGCGCCGGAATGGCGTTGCAGCCAGGTCCATGTGGTCGCGTCGCACTAGCGACCAAAATTCTTACAGTATCATCCTATGGCAAGAGGGAGGATCGCCGTACCATGGACACAGCGCCTGTCATGGCAGTCCGCACGTGGGGCAGCGGGCCGGACCTTGTGCTCTTTCACGGTGGCATGGGGTGCTGGCAGCACTGGAGCCGGAACATTGAGGCGTTGGCGGCGCATTTTACCGTGCACGCGCTGGATCACCCGGGGTACGGGGCCTCAGCCGCGGTCTCGCGTGAGATGACCGGCCCGGCGTATCTTGATCTCGTGTACAGTGCCTTGTTCGCCCTGTTTCCGGGCGATACGCCACTACGCTTGGCGGGCTTCTCCTTTGGCGGTGCGATTGCGACGCATATGGCCCAGCGCCTCGGGGTGCGGGTCACACACCTGTGCCTCATTTCGCCGGGTGGCTTTCCACCACGCAACTACGCCGATCGCCCGACGCGTAGCTACCGAGAGGCGGGCGATGATGCGGCCCTGTTTCGCGAGATCTGTCGGCACAACTTGCTGCTCAACATGCTGAGCGACCCGGCGAGCATTACGGCAGACACGCTCGATATCCAAGAATACTGCGTGCGTCACACGCGCTTTAATAGTCGTAAGGTGAGCGGCGGTGGCACACTGCTGCCGGATCTCGCCCAGCTGACCTGCCCGGTGCAGCTCCTATGGGGGGAGCGCGATGATGCGCCCTATCGCCCCGCCGAGTTGCTGATTGGGCGCATCCGGGACGCAGTGCGGCAGCTTGAGGTGCAGCGCATTCCCCAGGCTGGACACTGGTCCGCCTATGAGAATGCCCCAGAGGTCAATCGGCAAATGCTGGATTTCCTACGGCGTGTGCCCGTTGCCTAAGCACCTATGCCCGTAGGCCATCCCCAGGCCCATCCACGTCGTCGGGGCGACCTGCTGGCCGCCCCGAGCAGGATAGGCTTGCAGACGCTGCTTGGACGGCAGCCCGGCCTACATCCGTATAGACGTCCCTGAGAAGTTGGCCGTGAGGCCCCCCCCTGCAAGCAAGGTGAAGCAGTGCGCATGTCGGCTCACGCGTGGCTCGTATATGTGTGTGTGTGGCTCGTTGGCCAGATGGGTCTCCCATGCCTATACGCCAGCCCTCCCACTGCCCCACCGGCGCCCCAAACCACGCCGTCAGACGCACCATGTCCCGCCACAGTCCCCGCAGAGCACGAGCGTGTGGTGCTCCACGCCGAAACGCTCGAGTATGTGGAATCCACCAAGCGCCTACTGGCCAGCGGGCATGTGCGTGTCACCTACGGCGATAAACACCTGTTTGCCGATCAACTGGAACTGTCCGCTGCGAGCAACATGGGCACCGCTTGGGGGCATGTGCGCTTCGTAACCCCTGAGGATGATCTACAGGCCGAGCGTCTGGATTTCGATGTGACGACTGGACGCGGAGTGCTCTACGAAGCCTCGGGGAAAGTCACCAAGTATCACATTGCCGGCACACGCATCGAACGCCTGGAGCCCCGTGTCCTGGCGGTGCAACACGGGCGCGTCACGTCGTGTACCAGCCGAGTGCCGGAATGGGAATTGCGTTCCGCCGATGCCCGCATTGGGCTCGGGGATTACATGACCATGAAGCACCCGTCGTTCTGGATCAAAGGCGTCCCGGTGTTTTATCTGCCCTACTTTATCCTTCCCATCAAAGACAAGCGTACCACAGGCTTGCTCCCCCCACGGCTGGGGTTCAACAATCAGTTTGGCACGGTGCTGGGGCAGGAGTTTTTCTGGGCCGCGACGAACTGGCTGGACGCGACCGTCGGGGTGGAGTACCTCAGTAAGAGCGGCATGAAGCCAGAAGTGGAGCTGCGCTACGCCCTGGATCCAGCCTCCGATGGGCAGCTCAAAGCGGCGTTCCTGCACGATCGGCGGACGGGCGAGGATTTATACCGTGTGTTCCTGCAACAACGTCAGGATTTTGGCTGGGGCATCCGCGGCTTGAGCCAGATTGACGTGCGCAGTGACACGGACATCGTGCGGCGCTTCTCGCGCACCCTGGCGGAGGAATCGTCCATCCGCACGGCGTCCTTTGCGGCGGTCACGAAACTCTTCCCGTTTGGCGGTGTCACCTTCGAGGGCGCGTCCTACGACGGCATCCCCGACAGCGGCACCAGCGAGCAAGTGCGCTACGTCCCGCGCCTGAGTTGGCAGCAATTTCCCACCCGGCTGCCAGGGGGGCTGCTGTGGGCGCTGGAAAGCTCCTATGCCCGCCTCAACGCCAGCACCATCCTTGACAACACTCCGGTGCAGCGCCTGGAGCTGTTCCCACGCCTCGTGCTGCCTCTGCTCGCCCCTCCCTGGTTTGGCTTGGCGCTGACGGGCGGCATGCATGAGACCCTGTACGATCATCGTCTGACCGGCGCGGGCTGGACGGCACGGCACGTCCCCGAAGGGCGGTTGGACCTCGACGGCCCCACGTTCCGGCGGCGTTTTACGGGGCTCGTCGATGGGCAGACCCTGATCCACGTGGTCACCCCGCGTCTGGCTTACCGCTACGTCCCCAGCGTGTCGCAGGAGCGTCTGCCGCCGTTTCTCACCCTCAATGAGGACATCCATTTCCTCGATCCGCTCAACAACATGACGCTCATTGACCGCATCAAAGCCGCCAACTATGCCAAGGTGTCGCTCAGCAATCGTCTCTATGCGCAAAGTAGTACAACCTCCGGCACCCGCAGCGTCCGTGAGGTGGCGCACCTCCTGCTCAGTCAGGGTGTTGATTGGCGCCAGCTCACCGACGGCAGCGGTCAGCCGGTCGGCCCGCTGGATGTGGATCTCACCCTGCGCCTGTGGCCGCGCTGGTGGCTCGAATCCTCCCTGCGCCTGGCCCCTACCACGGCGACCTTGCAGGAGGTGCTGGTGCGCGGCGGACTGCAACTCTGGTCCGGATCCGCGCTGACCCTGACGAGCTATCAACGCCAGACCCCACATGTGCACTATCTCCAGGGGGCCGTGCAGATGCGTGTCCTAGAGGGGATACAAGTGAGTTACAACGTGCGCTACGATGCCCTCAACGACGCCGTGCGCGAACACGCGGTGGCGGTGCACTACCAGGGGGTGTGCTACACCATTGACGCGTCCTGGCGTATGCGCCAGGCTGGCAGCACCGATTTTGTGTTCCAGATCAATATCTTCAATCTGTAGTGGGATTGGGCCGTCATGCGCGTGGCGCTCGTACACGATTGGCTCACAGGGATGCGCGGGGGCGAAAAGTGCCTCGAAGTCTTCTGTGAGCTCTTTCCTGAGGCCGATCTCTTCACCCTGCTGCACATTCCCGGCAGCGTCTCCCCCACCATTGAGCGCCATCACATTCACACCTCACTGCTGCAACGTTTCCCGGGCAGCGCGCGGTATTATCGTTGGTATCTGCCGCTCATGCCGACCGCCATTGAAGCCTTTGATCTCAACGCCTATGATGTCGTCATCAGTAGCAGCCATTGTGTCGCCAAAGGGGTGATCCCACGGCCTGATGCCCTGCACGTGGCCTATATCCATACCCCGATGCGCTATGCCTGGGATCTATGGCCGCAGTATTTCCCGCCCACTGGCCTGGTGTCGCGCTATGTCCTGCCCCTGGTGCTGAACTATTTGCGCACCTGGGACGTGGCCTCGTCGGCGCGTGTGGATCATTTTTTGGCCAATTCGCAGTTTGTGGCGCAGCGTATTGCCAGGTATTATCGGCGCCGGGCAACGGTGGTGCCGCCGCCGGTGGATACAGCGTGGTTCACGCCTGGCACACGGCGCGCCGAGTATTACTTGATGGTGACGGCGTTGGTGCCGTATAAAGGCGTCGAACTGGCGATTGAGGCGTTTAACGCCCTGCAGCGGCCCCTGAAAATTATTGGCAGCGGTCCCCTCGCTGCCAGGTTGGCGACGTTGGTTGGTCCCCACATTGAGTTGCTGGGCTGGCGCTCCAATGAGGAATTACGCGAGTATTATGCGGCGTGTCGGGCGGTGATCTTTCCGGCCCAGGAGGATTTTGGCATTGTGCCCCTCGAAGCGAATGCCGCCGGACGGCCCGTCATTGCGCTGGGTCTGGGTGGGGCGTTGGAGACGGTGATCCCCGCCAATGGGCCACGGGCGGCGACAGCCCCAGCCCCGACCGGGGTGCTGTTTACGCCGCGCACCGCGGCCGCGTTGCAGGATGCCGTGCGTTTTTTTGAGGCACATGAGCCAGCGTTTGAGGCGACAGCGCTCCGTCAGCATGCCCAACAGTTTGATCGCCAACATTTTAAGGAGCGGGTGCAGCACCTGCTTGACAAGATGATCGTGCAGCATCGCACGCGCCAGGTGCGACCGCCCGTCCTCTCGTAACACTGCCGGGCGTGACCAGGGATTTTCTATGCTTAAAAAGCACAGTCAGTTTTTTGCCAGCCTCCTCTTTCTCTGCGACCTCAGCATGATTGCGGTGGCCTGGGTGGCGGCCTA
This sequence comes from Pseudomonadota bacterium, assembly GCA_005777235.1. Lineage (GTDB taxonomy): Bacteria > Tectomicrobia > Entotheonellia > Entotheonellales > Entotheonellaceae > SXND01. The sequence goes on along the minus strand of SXND01000258.1, from coordinate 20,374 downwards.
TGCCCTGCGTGTCGCTGGATGGCCGGTGCCGGTGTATTATGGCGTCCCCTCGTTGTCCGAGTATCTCTTCCTGGCGCTGTTTATCCTGCCTATCTGGACGGTGCTGTTCAAAAGCATGCACCTGTATCGCCCGCGCCGTGTCAGTAGCCATCTGCGTGAGATGGGGGACATGCTGCAAGCGGCGACACTCGTTACCCTGGTATTGATGGTCACCGCCTACTTTCTCAAGAACCCGGATTTTTCCCGCGTGGTGTTTGTCTATTTTTGGGGACTGAGCAGCATTGGCCTTATGCTGTCGCGGCTGATTTTCCGCGCCCTCCTCCGCGTCGCCCGGCGCCGTGGCTACAACTTGCGTCATGTGCTCATTATCGGCACGGAGCACGTGGGCCAGACCCTGTGCCGGCAAATAGCCCAGCATCCCGAGTTGGGGCTGAACATCCTGGGGTTTCTGACGCGCTTTCCGCATGAGATTGGTCAGACGATGGAGGGCCAGGCGATTCTGGGGCATATGGATGAGGTGCAGCGCCTGGTCCAGGAGCAGAAAGTCGATCAAGTGTTCATTGCCTTACCCCTCGAAGCCCAGAGCGCCATAGAAAAACTGCTCCATGCTTTAGGGCATGAGATGGTCGACATCAACGTTATTCCCGATCTGTACCAATACGCTATGCTGCGCGGTAGTGTGGAGGAGTTTGAGGGCCTGCCCATTATCACCTTAAGCGGTTCGCCGATGTACGGCTGGAATAGCATCATGAAGCGCGTCCTCGACCTCGGTCTTGGCGTGCCGGCGTTGCTGTGTGCCTTGCCCGTGCTGGGGATCATCGCCCTCGTGGTCAAATGCACGTCGCGTGGCCCCGTGTTCTATACGCAAGAACGGATGGGATTTGACGGCCACGTGTTTCGTATGCATAAATTTCGCACCATGCACGCCGATGCCGAACGCGGCACCGGGGCGGTGTGGGCGCGGGCAGACGATCCACGCCGCACGTCGGTGGGCGCCTTCCTGCGTCGTACGAGCTTAGATGAGCTCCCGCAACTCTGGCATGTTTTAACAGGGGAGATGAGTCTGGTCGGTCCGCGCCCCGAACGTCCGGTGTTGATTGAGGGCTTTCGTCAAAGCATCCCACGCTATATGCTGCGCCATCGTGTCAAAGCAGGGATAACCGGCTGGGCCCAGGTGCACGGTTGGCGTGGGAATACCTCGCTCGAAGCACGTCTCGAGCATGATCTGTACTATATTAAGCATTGGTCGCTGCTGCTCGATCTGAAAATTCTGGCCATGACTCTGTGGTGCGGCTTCATCAATAAAAATGCCTATTAAACGCCATGGGCACCATGGCGCGAGGCATCTCACAAGGAACGGGTGACATGATTAAGCATTTCTCGGTACTCTATGTTGGGCAAATTGAGCTGGATAACCTGGGGCGGGACGGGACGCCAGCGGATGCGAGGCGCTACCCGAATGAACGACTCATCGAGAGTTTTGGCATGGCGGAAGAAGTCGCCGTGCTGATGGACGAACTCGGTTTCTATGCCCTGTGGACTGCCGAGCACCATTTTCAGCACGAGGGCTATGAGTGCTTTCCCAATCTGATTTTGTTGAGTACCTACCTCGCCTCACGCACCAAGCGCCTCAAGTTCGGTTGCGGTTTTAACATCGTCCCCATGTGGCACCCCTTGCGTCTGGCGGAAGACTATGCCATGGCCGATATTCTCACCGGTGGCCGGGTGATTTTTGGTGTGGGACGAGGCTATCATACCCGCGAAGTCGAAACGTTTGGGGCGCCGCTGCGGGACGGTGCCGCCAACATGGCCTTGTTTGAAGAACAGATGGAAATCATCTTTAAGGCGTTTAACGAAGAATCGTTTTCCCATCATGGCAAGTATTTTACGATTCCGCCCGCCGTGCCGTATCGCGGCTATGAGCTGCGTGAGATTACGCTCGTGCCACGTCCCATCCATCGCCCGGTGGAAATCTGGCAGCCCGTGGCCAGCGGGCGCAGTCTCGACTTCATGGCCAAGCATCGCCTCAAAGGCATGTTGTCGCTCAATGGGGCCAAACTCACGGATCTGGTCATGCATCAGTATCAAGAGATTTCTGCCACCTATGGCCGCCAATTGCAATTGGACGAGGATTTGTGCCTTGGCATGGGGTTTTGTATTGACGACACACAACAAAAAGCCATGGACCGTGTCCGTCCCTATCATGACGAGCGCTACAAGTGGTTTGCCACGTTCGGCTTTGTGCGTTACACGGATGAACAAGGGCGTCCGTGGGGTACACCAGGGGCACCCACCGGTATCCCCACCATCGAAGATGGCGTGCAACAAAAAGCCTGGTTGTGTGGGCCGCCAGCCCAGCTGGTGGCCCAGCTGAAGGACATTGAGGCCACGTATCCGGGCCTCGAACACATCCTCTGGCAATGGCCTGAGGGCATGCCAGTGCGCGAATTCAAAGAACAATTGCGCGTGTTAGCCCACGAGGTCATGCCGGCGTTTCCCGCGACGATAGGGGACCAGGCCGTTGCCGGAACGCGCTAAGGGAAGGGCCTGACGGGCCTCGGGCCGACAGGACACCAGCAGGCGACTCCACGCCGAGTGCCTGCTGGTGCATGTCCCACAAGCCCAGCTCTGCCTTGACAGCGCTGCGCTTCTTGCCCCCGTTGCTACCGCTTGACCCGGCCATACCCCGTGTGGCCGGTGTAGACATGCTATGATACAGGCAACACTGTCGTGGCCTACGCACGAGAGCGGTCTGCTACGCGCGCATTCAATGTTGACCGTGGAGGAATGGGGTATGAAACAGGCTGTGCGAGTTGCCGACGCGCAGGAGATGGTCCTGAGCTGCGTGCAGCCCGTTGGGGTGGAAAAAGTCGCGCTGCTCACAGCCCTGCACCGCGTCACGGCTGAGGCGGTCATCGCGCCACGCCACATTCCTCTCGACGACAATTCTGCCATGGATGGCTATGCTGTGCGTCACGTTGACGTCGCCGGAGCCACACGCGACCAACCCGCCACGCTCACGGTGCTCGATATTCTCCCGGCCGGGAAAACCCCACGCCATGCCATCGTGCCAGGCACAGCGGTCAAAATTATGACCGGGGCGCCGTTACCCGTTGGTGCGGACACCGTCGTCCAGGTTGAGCACACTGATGGCAGCGACACGCGGGTGCAGATCTACCGTGCCCCACGTCTGGGGAGTAACCTGCGGCGGCGTGGAGAGGATATCCGCACGGGGGACACGGTCCTGGAGACGCAGACCTTCCTGCGGCCGGCAGAGTTAGGCGTGCTGGCCTCTGTGGGTAAAGCCCAAGTGCTGGTGTATCAGCAGCCCCGTGTGGCCATCCTGGCCACGGGCGATGAGATTATCGATCCAGGCGAACCTGACACGCAGGGCAAGGTGCTCAACAGTAATTCGTACACCCTGGCCGGCCAGAGTGCCGAAGTGGGTGGGCAGCCGCTCCTCCTGGGTGTGGCCCCAGATGACCGTGCCCTGCTGTCGGCCCTGATGGCCAGCGGCCTCCGGGCCGACGTGCTACTGACCTCGGGCGGAGTCTCTGTCGGCACGTTTGATTATGTGCGCGACTGCCTGGAAACCTTTGGCTTTGAGGCGCGTTTTTGGACAGTGGCGGTGCGCCCCGGCAGTCCGGCCACCTTTGGCATGGTGGGACGAGTCCCCGTGTTTTCCCTGCCGGGCAATCCGGTCGCCTCTATGGTCACATTTGAACTTTTTGTGCGGCCCGCCTTACGCAAAATGACCGGGCATCACGACCTGTTTCGCCCGCGTGTCACCGCGCTCATGCAGGACGAGGTGGACAAGCGCCGTGGCGTACGCACGTTGCTGCGTGGCATCTTGCGGCAGGGCGATGGGACGGCCACAGTCACCACCACGGGTCCGCAAGGTTCGGGCATTCTGCGCTCGATGAGCCTGGCGAACTGTCTCATTGATCTCCCAGAAGACATCGAGCACGTACGTCCAGGCACCCCGGTAGAGGTCATGCTCTTGTAGACCGTCCATGGGGTGGTTAGAGGGAAGGAATCCAAGGAGTGCGGCGCGGAGGGCCGCACTCCCAGGGAACATCCTGTCCACCTTGTGGGCGCATGTCACAGGATCCCTGCCAAACTTACTGCCCGCGGCTCACGGGATCGACACCGGCAAAGGTCAGGAAATCGACCATACGAAAGTCACCCGTCACCTGACCGTTCCGTGTTGGCAAGGTGGGGTGCCAGGCAGGGGAGGCGGACAGGAATGAGCGGCGATCGAGTTGGAGGAGCCCGATGAGCACCTCGCCGACAATGCGCCCCCCGACAGGCCCCAAGTGCAGGCCGTCGGCCATGACTTCCGCTTCTTTGAGGATGTAGTACCACAAGGGGGTCGAGGTGTTAAGATGCTGCCCGAGGCCCTGCAATTCCTGTAAATCGGCAGCGGAGAGGGCGGGCACGCCGATATGCTGGGCAATACGTTGCCCAGACGGCAGTTGCCAGGTGACGTGACGCAGCAAGTTACGTTGCGGCAGTGAGATCGGTCCCCCCGGCGTGGCAATGGCACTGAGAGGCAGTTGAAACAGCGGGGTGGAAATGCGGGTATCCACGCGCTTGTTCGGTCGCATGTTCCCATCCCCAAAATCGAAGAACGTTTGCCAACCGACAAAGCGGCGTGGCGCGCGGAACCCACCACGCAGGTCAGCCGGGTCAGCGATACCTTGCTGCGTCGGATCAAAGATCAAACCAAAGAAGGGCTGCCCGTTATCACCTGCCAGATTGGCCCGGTACGAGGGCCGTACCATGCTGTGGCCAAAACGGTACGCCGCGCCCTGGAACTCAACGGGGATGATCGCCTGCTGTGGCGTGTAGAACTGGCGACCGTTGGTCAGAATATCATCAACCAGGGCTTGGCCAATAAAGAGGGGCAGGAACTCATGCAGCACCATCCACTGGTAGTGCCACGTGGTGAGCTGGCGGGCACGTTTGAAGACCTGCCCTGGCGGGGTGCGGGGGTGGCTGCTCGCCACGTGATCAACGGCGCGGTTGTGAAAGAGCAAGAAGGCGGCTTGTAGACCAGCGATCATCAGGTGCTCATCGTTACGCGGATCGGCAATGATGGCGCTTCCAGTACTATTGCGGGGGAGATCCTCAAAGAGGCCACCGCTTTCAATCTTGAACTTCGTTGCATGTCGTCTGCGGCCGGAGGCACTTGGGCCTTCCTGTTGATACAACTCTGGATCATCATCTGGCTCTCCACCATACACGGAATCGAGGTCGAGGGCGGGGGTGCGCTCGTTTGGCGAGCGCTCTGGGCGTGTAGGTTGCCCCAGGCGTGAGGTTAAGTCAAAGGTGATGTCGTGATCAATGAACTGGCCCACGAAGGTGGTGCCGGCCGTATGCGCGGGATTGTTGGGATTGTTGGCACTGAAAGCTGGGTCCGTAATCAGCAAGATCGGGCCTTGCTCCAGCGGATCGTTGGCATCTAAGATGCCCCCACTCTTGCCCAGCTCCAGCAAGGCGGCCTCGAGTGGCGGACTTGGTGCAGCAAAGGGGGCCAGCTGGGGAAAGAGGCGTCCAAAGCGATCACGTCCGTGTGCGAACGTCTGCCCATGGCCTGCTTGCGCGTGCGCTTGGCTGACGCGGAGTATGTGTGGTGTGCTGACAAACGCCGCTGCCGTCCCCAGACCTTGCAGGAGCTGCCGTCGACTGATACGACCTTGCTGATTCTCACGCGTTCTATCCATACAGATCTCACATTTTTTAGAGTAATGACGCAGTAATATCCAACAGCATACCTGCGATAGTATAACTTCATGAGCAGTCTAAAAACTGTGAGGATGGATACACAAGTCGACATAAAAAATCTTTCGACTATCTTTCAACCTATGTTGCACATATCGTCTCCATATTAATCCATAGAAATGCGGGGATATTGTTCTGTATCAGTTCCGACAATTCTTCTGTTCGTCACATGCATCGTAGGCCAGAGGCGGTGGGCTCTCGTCATCGTCAGAACCGTGTTGAGTGTCGCTCGCCGAGCACTGTGAGGCGTTTGCCACCCTCTGTGCTATGCCTCCTGAGCAGTCGCAGACCAGTGTCAGTCCACGCGGGCTTCCACAAGCCGCTCCCCCTCACCGCAACCCGGTAAAGAGGTCATCCTCAGGGCCCTCCACGGGCACATGGGAGGCCATGCGAATAAAACACTCGAGGCCAAATTTCTCCCGCAAAATCTCGTGGGGCACACGCGTGAACCACCAGTCTGGGGCGATTTGCGTACGGTGATACTGCAGGGCGTGCATTTTGTGGAGGAGAAATTCGCGGACGTCCACATAGGTGGTGATGATGTCATCTGGCGTCCCGCCTACTTTGGCTGGATCAAAATCCGGGCGGTCGGAGGGCACTGGGACACCCATAGAGCGCATAAGTTCGTAGCGTGTAAAAATATACGAACGTTGATAGGCTGTGTAGTACAGCTTCTGCGGTTGCCAGGGGGCGAGACCTAGCGCCGAATATTGTGTCGCGTCACCCGCCGCGTGAAATGCCGCCACGGTCATGCGGTGCACCTGGATATGATCGGGATGGCCATAGCCGCCGTTTTCATCGTAACACGTCACCACGTGCGGCCGAAGAGTACGCATAAGGCGGACGAGGCGTCCCGTGGCTTCCTGGAGGTCCGCCTGCGCCAGACAATCGGGGTGGTTGTTGGCCTCCCAACCGACCATCCCTGAGTCACGGTAGCCGAGCACATGCAGTTCTCCCACTTCAAGATGTTGGCAGGCGCGCTCCAGTTCGGCAACACGCACATCCCCCAGTTTCGGTTTCACCTCGGCAGGGTCCATATCTGGATCAACCACTTCCCCCTCTTCCCCGCGTGTGGCGGTGACCAGGACCGTCCGCATGCCTTCACGGGCATACCGTAATAGCACGCCCCCAGTACTCATACACTCATCATCGGGATGTGCATGTACTGCCATTAAAGTCAGTCGTTCCGTCATGGTGCGTTGCTCCTCATGCGATTGCTTGTTGCCACTACTGTATAAAAGGGTGCATTAGACCCAGATCGCTGTGTTATTTCTCAGGCATTGGAGATTGTACGTTAGGCGGCAGGAGGTGGCTGGGGCTGCAAGGCCTCAAAGTAAGGCCGCAGCAGCGCGTAGGTTTCGTCAATGTGTTGGGGAATCACCCGAATGGCGCTCACGACGGTCATATAATTGGTATCACCGTTCCAGCGCGGCACTATGTGGATATGGAGATGTTCTGCAATACCTGCGCCTGCCGCCGCACCGAGGTTGATGCCGATATTGAGCCCCTCAGGACGCATGGTCTGCCGCAGCGCCTGCTCGCAGTGCATAGTGAGTTCGCCCAGTTCAGCTCGTGTGGCGGGATCCAGGTCTGTGAGGGACGACACGTGCGCCTGAGGCACGATCATGAGATGGCCGTTATTGTAGGGATAGCGATTCATCATGACAAAGGCTGTGTGTCCACGCCAGAGCAGTAAATTTTCCGCATCGCGCTGTTCCTGAGGCTTGGTGCAGAAGATACAATTTGTTGGTTTCTCAGCTAATATATACGTCATACGCCATGGCGCCCAGAGGACGTCGGCCATGTGCCTGCGCTCCTTATCTCTGTGTCGATGGTCTGATCCTTAGACTGTACTATTGTAGCCAGCCCTTGTGGGCAATGCCTTGCGGTTGCTCCAAGCCACATGCAGTGTAGACAGCGTGCGCCGCGCCGCCTCACAGTGTCTTTCTGGTCATTCCTCTGGAAGCCCGGCTTGTCGCAGCCCCTCGTAATAGCGTTCCATCAATCGATGGTATTCCGGGTAGTCGGATGGGGTGCCCTCCCTAATCAGGGACAAGGTGAGACCGGGCGGACCCATCTGCTGGCGCAGGGTCAGGGTCGCATGCGCTTCCCCTTCCCGGCCTAGGAGAGCTAAGGCAGCGGCTTGGAGTGTGAGGGCTCCCGTAGACTTGGGATTGACCGCTGCGGCGCGTTTACTCTCCTCCAGGGCCCTGCGGTTGTCCTCCAACATCATATGCGCGATACCAGTCCAGATGTGCCATCCGGAGCGTAGGGGATCACGTGGACTGAGGCGAAATGCATGCTCAAAGTAGGGAAAGGCCTCCTGTGGGCGTCCGCGCATCACCCAGGCAATACCAATGCCCGCATGTCCTGGGGCGTGATTGGGGTTCAGCGCTACCGCGGTTTCGTTCTCGGCCAGGGCACGGTCAATGTCACCCTGCAAGCGTAGCGTGAAGCCCAGGACATAGTGCGCGTCGGCGCTGCGCGGATCGAGTGCCACGGCGCGCTCTCCCGCCTCGTGGGCCAAGCGCAGTGATTCCGCACGTGAGGCGCTCCAGCGCACGGCAGCTTCACGGGAGTGCGCATAGGCGAGATTCGTCCAGATCTCCGGCACCTGCGAGTCAAGGGCCAGGGCCTTCTCCAGATACGCCAAGGCTTGACCGTTGGTTTCTTTGGTCGGTGGCTTGTTCCAGAGCTCAGCCCACGCCTGACGGGCATAATCAACCGCCTCGAGGTTCTCTGGCCGATCGCGTGTGGCCCGTTGGCTCTCCGCCTCCTTGAGCTGGAGGTTGAGCGCCCGCGCAATCCGCCCCGTCACTTCGGTCTGGAAGGAAAAGAGATCCTCGGCAACCCGCTCAAAGCGTTCTGCCCAGACGTGCGCCCCGGTTTCCGCATCAATAAGCTGCACGTTGACACGTACCTGTTTCTCTAGGCGTCGTACACTCCCCTCCAGGATATAGCGCACATCCAGCTCCCGACCAATCTGTCTGACATCAACCGTCTTGCCACGATAGGAATGCATGGTGTTCCGTGCAATCACCAGCGCCCCCTCAATACGTGAGAGGTCTGTTGTCAGATCCTCAGTGAGACCGTCACTGAAGTAGTCTTGTCCCGGATCGCCACTGAGATTACTGAAGGGCAGCACGGCGAGAGACAGACGGGGCCGATCTGATGACGGCCAATGCTGTACGACGTACCATATCCCCAGTCCCAGAACCCCGGCCAGCGTCAACGTCAAGAGCCAGATCGCGAGGGGGCGTAGCCACGGCCGTGGGGTCGCATGCGCTGTGCTCTCCAGCTTGCCCCAGTCGTCAAGGGAGATGCGAAACACGCGCACGAGCCGGGGGATATTCTTCAGGCGCTGGGCTCCGAGATCCTCGAAGACCATATTGCTGCGCGTGCCCACCTCATCACGGACCAAGGCCGTCACACATACCCCACCTGCGGTCGCCAATTCTTGCACGCGGGCCGCGACATTCAGGCCATCGCCGTAGACCCGCTCGCCGTCGTACATGACATCACCCAGATTGACACCGATACGATAGCGCATCTGGCGTGACGGTGGCACCTCGGCGTTGCGCCCAGCGAGCGTCCCTTGGATGGCCACGGCGCATTCGACGGCCTGCATGACACTGCGGAACTCGGCCAGAAGGCCATCACCGGCGGTGTCTTGGATCCGTCCGCCGTAGGCTTCGACCATCGGCAGGATAACAGCCTGATGTCCTTTCAGAGTCGCGATGGTGGCGGCCTCGTCTTCGGCCATCAGACGGCTATATCCGGCAACATCCGCCGATAAGATGGCGGCAAGCCGGCGTTCGACATGCGACTCGTCCATACGGATCCTCACCCTGCAGTCACATGCTACATCGCCTGGAGATCCGCCATGTCGTGGGGACGCCTGGTAACCATGGATGCCGGGCCGAGCATGTCAAGAGTCCCGTGGGTCTGCCGGTAGGCATGGTGCCATGATATTCGCCCTCTTGACGCGCCATTTTGTCGTACATATGCACCTTAATGATCAGCGCACACACCATCATGCCCAACGGGGGAGAGCCGAGCCCTCCCGTGCTTCGCTCTGCAGCGTACCCGCCTCTACGTCGCATGTCAACGCAGGACAGAACGATGCAGGAGATGACACACTGGACTTGTCGAACAGTAGGCGGCCTCGGGCGAGCATGAGGTCTGCGGCGGTACTTCACCTGTGCGCCTACCCATGTTACACTTACGGAGACACAGTATGTCAACGGTCAGAGATGAGCGCAGAGGTTTGTGTGCAGCCACCGCTTGCGGCGCCTGAGAACGGTGCACTCCAGATTGTCGATTTACCCAGCGTCACGCCCACCGCGATGGCCGCCCTCTGGCGCTATGAAGTGGAGTGGTGGCGCACACATCTGTCGTGGGACATCACGGATTCCCTGGCCGCCCTGCAGCGGGTGGTGGCGCGGGGCGGCGTGCCAGGCAAAGCAGTGCAGGTGGGGAGCGAGATTGTCGGCTATGCCTATTACAGTATCGCTGGGGATCTCGGCATGCTGTCGGGGCTGGTGCTGGCTCCCGCCTGGGATCGGCCGGCTATCGGCACGCGCCTCTTACAAGCCCTGCTTGAGGCGTTACACCAGCAGGGAGCGCGACGGATCGAAAGCTCATGCATCGCGCTCACCTCCTCTTGGCTCGCTCCGGTGTACGCTCAGACAGGGTTTCAGACCGCCTGGCGCTCCTACATGAGCGTACAATTGGCACAGGCACATCCCGTAGTCCAGCCCCAGACGACCGCGACGCTCGCCGCGTGGCGAGGAGAGTATATCACTGCGGCGGCCACCATCATGCATGCGGCCTACCAAAGAAGTGTTGATGGGGCGATGAACCGGCTGTACCACACGCCCACCGGCTGTCGCAGTATTATCGAGGAGCTGGTCAGCTATGGCAGCTGTGGGCCATTGGTGCCCAAAGCGTCCGCTCTGGCGCGTGTGCGTAGCCGAGACGTAGGTTTTATTGCGGTGACCGCCGTGGCCCCCCGGCATGGACATCTTGCCCAAATTGCGGTCATGCCGACGGCGCAAGGCTGCGGAGTTGGACGACAGCTCGTGGGGCACTGTGTGGCGCAGCTCACGGCGCAGCATTTTGATACCCTCTCATTAATTGTCAGCCGTGATAATCAACGGGCGCTGGCCTTGTATCAGACACTGGGCATGCAGGAGATCCTGGCTTTTCCCGTCTTCGTGTGGGAAGACACGCGAACTAACTATTGACAGACGGCGGAGCACATATTATTCTCATGTAGGCATGTATATGCCTTGCTATTTTTCCCCTATCTATACTGAGCATGAGCTCTGTTCTAGAGACCTCCGTACAACCCCAGGGCGTATTTATGGGGGACTGCAGGAGGGTGCCTGCATGGACAGGCACAACGTTTGCGCCTTCTTGTGTGGGAAGCTATACTCTCCGGCGAGATTGGCGCAACCATTTTTATAACTTAACCCTCGAAGCCCCCGGCTTAAGCCGTGGAGAATTTTTACTAAGGAGATGCCTATGGCTACCCAGGAAGATATTGCCCTCATGAGTCACCTCTTACGCCGCGCTGCCTTTGGGGCAAGCCGGGCGGAAGTCGAAGCGAAAGCGGACAGAGGGTACAATACCGTTGTCGAGGAATTGCTCAATCCAGACGCACAAGCCACGGTTGATGAAGATCTCATGATGCGTTACCATCCCGCCTATCATCATGCCGGCGCGATCGAAATGAATGTGCAAAACTGGCTGTATCGCATGGTGAACACGCCCCGCCAGCTCCAAGAAAAGATGGCCCTGTTCTGGCACATGATCTTCTGCACGGGACATAGCAAGATCGACAGCGGCGAGGAAATGGGCCGCATGATCGACATGTTCCGGCGCGATGGCATGGGCAATTTTCAGACCTTGCTCATGAATCTCTCCCACAGTCCGGGCATGATGTACTACCTGGATAACACCGAAAGCCACAAAGTCACCCTGAATGAGAACTATGGCCGTGAGTTGCTCGAACTGTTCTCGCTGGGTGTTGGCAAAGATGGTACCTTCAACTACAGCGAAGACGACGTCAAAGCCTGTGCGCGTGCCTTTACGGGCTGGAACGTTGCCCCGGCGTATCCTCCCTTCCCCTACGGTCGGAGCCCCTGGGAATTTCGCTATGATCCCGCCGACCACGACGACAGCGAAAAAACCTTCTTGGGGCATACGGGCCGCTTGAATGGTGATGACATTGTGCGCATCGTGTGCACGCAACCAGCGACGGCGCGCTTTATTGCCCGTCATATGTATAATTTCTTCGTTGCCGACGAAGTGCCTGTGCCCTCCTGGCGGCAAACGCCCCCGAAAGATCGGGAAGCGATTACGACGCTAGAAAAAGCCTACTTTGATTCCGGCTACGATATCACGGCGATGTTGCGGGCGCTGTTTACCACCGATTTCTTCAAGGCTCCCTCGGTGCGTTACGCCCGCGTCAAGAGTCCTGCGGAAATGGTGGCCAGTATCCTGCGCATCACGGGCGAGCATTACGGCGCCGTCAAGCCTGGTCTGTTTGAAATTTCCCAAGAGCCTAAATACATGGGCATGGATCTCATGAATCCCCCCACGGTGGAAGGCTGGCACACTGGCCATGAGTGGATTGACAGCGGCACCTTGGTGGAACGTATCAACTTTGCGGCAGATTACCTGGGCCGGGCCGATTTGCCAGGCGTCCAGGATATGATCGGCCGTCTCATGGCCCGTGGCGAGACGCTCTCCTCCGAGGCGTTTGTTGATGGGTGTATGGATATGGTAGGCTGTCTGAACCTGAACGCAGACACCCGAAACGAATTGATCGCCCATGCGACCAAAGGTGGAGCGCTGCGCCATGGCACGGACGCTGAACGCGCCGATTTCGCGCGTCGGACCGGTGAAATGTTCCAGATGCTCGCCGCCACGTCCGAGTTTCAATTCTGCTAACTTGTGGGGACGCCACGCGCCCCATTCTTATGGAGAGATACAACAATGGCAAAAAAAGATAATGTCCTTGCAGTCTTGTCTCTGTCAGGAGGCAATGATGGCCTCAATACGGTCATTCCCTACACCAATGGCCTGTATCGTGACTATCGTCCGACGATCGGCGTTGCTGCCGACAAAGTCATTCCCTTGACAGATGAGCTCGGCCTGTACCCCACCATGGGGCCCTTGAAAAAGTACTGGGATGAAGGCAAACTTGCCATCTTCCTGGGTATTGGCTATCCCCATCCGAGCTACTCGCACTTCCGTTCTATGGACATCTGGCACACCTGTGAGCCGGATACCATTGGCGTGGACGGCTGGCTGGGCCGGGTCATTAAAGAATTCGATCCGAGTGCGGACAACGTCTTGACCGGCGTGAATTATGGCCGTGGTCTACCACGCGCGCTGGCCAAAGAAGGCGTCCCAGTCGCCTCCGTTGGCAACCTGGAAACCTACGGCCTCCTGACCGGCATTGATGGCCAGGATCAACGTGCCCAGGCGTTGGATATCTTTGCCCGCATGTACAGCCCCACGGTGGGCCGTGGCTATGCCACTGACTACATCCGTCGCACCGGGACGGACGCCTTGAAGGGCGCGGATGTGCTGTCGACAGCCCCATCGAAGTATACGTCGAAGGTGACGTATAACAACACGGCTGTGGGCCAGTATATGAAGAACATTGCGCAGACGCATCTGGCGGACTTCGGGACGCGCGTTCTGTACACGACTTCGCCGTACAACAGCTTCGACACGCATGCCAGCCAGCTGGCCGCACATGATCGGCTGTGGTCGGATGTGTCCACCACTGTTGATACGTTCTATACGGATCTGCGTGACCACAACGCCAGTGACAATGTGTTGCTGTTCATGTTCTCGGAGTTCGGTCGCCGCGTGTCGGACAATGGTTCCGGCACCGATCACGGTGCGGCTAGCGTGGCGTTTGCCGTTGGGGAACACGTGAAGGGTGGCTTCTATGGGACGTACCCCTCGCTTGATCCCAGCCAGCACGCAGAAGGTGGGAACTTGCAGTTTAATATGGATTTCCGCTCCGTCTATGCCACCATCCTGGATGAGTGGCTGGGCCTGAATCCGACGCCGATCATTGGTGGGAGCTTTGAGAAGGTGCGCTTCCTGTAAGATGCACGCCGGTTGAGGTGACGGTGAGGGCCTCTCCAGAAGTTTTGGGAGGCTCTTACTGCGCGCATTCCACAGCCTTCAGAACGAACATCCAGTGATAAGAAAGGGAGCGATATGAGCACACATTTTTTCGGTATTAAAGACTGGGCTTTCTCCTATAGCCACTCCGTGGGCCGGAACGAATTTGCCGGGACTGGCTTTCGGAATCCCACCGACCTCGCCATTGGGGCCAATGATGTAGCCTATGTGGTGAATCGGTCGTATGAAAACCGCAACGACGGCATCCACATCACTATGGCGACGCTGGAAGAAGAGTACATCCGCGAATTCAGCGGGTACGGCGAAGGCGAGGGGGAATTCGTCTGGCCGAGTTCGATTGCGCTGGATGCCCAGGGCAATGTGTATGTCTCCGATGAGTGGCTGAATCGTATTTCCATCTTTGACAAAGACGGTAAGTTCCTCGGCAGATGGGGTAAATCAGGCTCTGGCGACGGTGAACTGAACAAGCCCTCCGGCTTGGCGATTCGCAATGGTACGTTGATTGTCTCCGATACGGGCAATCATCGTATCCAACAATTCACTCTCGATGGCAAATATCAGAGCCAGTTTGGCAGTTTTGGCTCCGGGCCTGGCCAATTCAATATGCCCTGGGGCCTTGGGCTGGATACTGAGGGGAATATCTTCGTTGCCGATTGGCGTAATGATCGTATTCAGAAATTCTCTGCGGATGGTCAATGGCTTGCCAGCTTTGGGCAGTCCGGGAGCGGCATTGGCCAGTTCAAGCGCCCGAGTAGTGTCTGTGTGGACCAAGACGGCGACATCTATGTGTCCGACCGCGAGAATGACCGCGTGCAGATCCTTGCTCCCAATGGTCGCTTCATTACGAGCCTCACGGGTGACCACCAGCTCTCCAAATGGGGCAGAGAGAAGCTGCAGTCGAATCCCGACATGATTCGCCAACGCGCGCTGGCCATCACGCACGATGGCGGCAAATATGAGAAATCGTTCTCGCATCCGACCGCGGTGCGGATTGATTCGAAAGGCCGTATTGCTGTCCTCGACAGCACACGTGGACGGATTCAGGTGTACATGAAATCCAAAGACCCTGTGCTCGTCTAGTCTGACGTTACGCTCGCCCTCTCTCTGTGAGAGGGCGAGCGGTTTTTCTCCGCCCCACAGAGCCCCTGTCCCCACGACGCTTTCTCCTGGATACGATACTCCACATCACACAACTGTACCATTGTACTACGGTACGTGGTGAGAGTCTTTGCCACAGCTTCCGTCTGTACACACCCTCGGGTCCGCTCAATTGATCTTGTTTGTATCTTCAATGTTCGCTATACATTGGATATTCTCCTCCCTGAGACAGATGCCATCCTACGACAAAGTCCGCGAGCGGGTCGTCGCTCCTTGATTTGGACAGAAGTGTGCGCCGGATCGGTGTGGCAATATCTGCGGTTGCTCAGCCAGAAGCCATGCAGACGTTTTGTCAGAATGCAAAACATCAGGAATTTATCGTACGTTATGTGCACGTTGACCCACCAGGAGCAGATCACCACGCGCTATACTCTACGCAGGCGATTGCGCGAGAGAACGCGCATACGAGCGGCCCTCTCGCACGCATGACACGCCAGACGAAGGTGGTCTCCACATCGGCAGACATGGTTGACGCGTCTCGCACGCTGTGGTGGGCACTGCATGTGCCTGCAATCTACAACAAGTCTCAGGACATGTTTTTATCTCTCTTACTTTCAAATCCGAAGTGCATAATTGTGGGTGGCGGTGAGCTGGGCGAAGACCTCGTTTGGTGAACGATAGCCTAGTGTTTTGCGTGGTCGGTTGTTGAGAAGATTCTCCACACGCTGCACATCAGCACGGGTGATGGTAGCAAAGTCCATGCCTTTGGGGACGTACTGCCTGAGCAGCCCGTTGGTGTTCTCGTTCAGGCCACGCTCCCAGGAGTGATACGGGGTGCAGCAGGAGAATCCCGCATCGAGTTTTTGCTGATTTTCTTGTGTCCGGCAAACTCCTGGCCGTTGTCGGAGGTCAGCGTTAGGACGTGTTCTTTGCGTGGCGTGAGGCGCTTGATAATCCCCTTGCAGGTGGTATCAGTAGTAGAATCTTTTAGTATTATGAACTTGGTGAACTTGGTTTTGCGCTCGACGAGGCTGGTGATAGCGCCCTTGTGCTTTGCACCAATAACGCTGTCAAGCTCCCAGTCGCCTAGGCGGATTTTCTCCTCGACAATCTTCGGACGTTCCTTGATGTCCACGCGACCGGGAATCATCCTCCGGCCCGCGTTCTTGCCGCTGCGCTTGTTCCGCTTCTTGCCCTGCTGTCGAAGGTGAAGGTACAGCCTCCCGCCCTCCAGTTTGTCCTTCCAGATGTGCTGGTAAGTGCTCGCATGGCTGACACATGTGCCGTCTTCCAGGTTGAGTCGATGGGCGATCTGCTCCGGATTCCATTGCCGCCCCACAAGTAGCCTCTCCACACGCACGACGAGGACAGGTGTCATTACCCGTGCCACACGCTTCCCTGCCGAGTATCTTACTGCTGCAAACCCCTGTGCCTGCTTGAAGCGATACCCGCGTAACTCTCTGTTCCTCCTCAGTTCCCGCCTGATCGTCCCCTGGCTCACACCCAGGTCTTACCCAATCTCAGCCTGCGAGAAAGCCCTTTTTTCAACGCGTACATCTGGCAGCGTTGTTCGCATATAAAGTACTAATAGTACTTAACCATGTGAATCTCCTTTGTCAGAGATCCACCCTACCTCGCTTGAGCACTCCCCAGACTACATTATGCACTTCAATCTTCAATCCGCGTCTCTTTACATGAACACTCTCAAACTCTTTTTGTACTCATAAGAGCAGGCTATCCCTCTCTTTTGTTGTGCAGCCGAACGCCGGGCTTCACAGCACCGAGGCCACTGACGCCCGCCCCAAGCACCGCGCCCCCATCCCCGGCGTCCGGTGCACGCCTTGGTGCGGAGCGCGTCTTGGCATCGACGCCCGGGGACCGCGGGGCGCTCGGGTGGATGGGGTCTTGGAGGCTCGGGGTCGTGGGATGCTGACCGTTGTGGGGCTCGCGGGATGCGACGATCAGGGGCATGGGCCGCGCTCCCCCTGTCTTGGGGGGGCCCTCACGCCACAGGCGCCGAACGCCGGCCATTAGGGGCCTGAGAAAGCAAGCGAAGCGCCGCTTTCGACGGTCCCCTGCATGGCATCGTTGGGCGTCGTAGCCCTGTCATTGGTTCTCGGCAAGAAACCTATCCCCATCCGCGAGAATACGGGTCATGAATCGAGCACGATTCGCGGTTTGCGCATCATCCAACGACCGGGGCTCGGGCGAGAGAAGGGACCGGCAATCCAAGCGACCGGGGCTCGGGCGAGAGAAGGGACCGGCAATCCAAGAGCAACATAGATGGATGCCCCTTTGACGCAACGGCCTGGATCTGAGCACTCTTGTCTTTGAGGGTGCCGAGCACCAAGTGTTCAAGTGCGCTCGACCAGCGTTCGTGGTTGCCATAGCTGAAACAAACCGTTCGGGGCTCACCTTCCGCCATGGGCTCAATCGCATAGTCATCAGTTTCAATGGACGTAAGGAAGTCATAGGCAGTCCGCAGGATCCTTTCAATGTCCTTATTGATTCTGTTTGCGATTGCGCCAACCTCCGTGTGAACGACGGAAACTTGCTTCAAAGTGATTTTCAACAGATGCCAGTCGGCGTCGATAGGTTGATGTACCAGATGAGATAGGGCCATCCCAAACGGCGCGCCACGATGTCGTGCTTCCGCGTATGCCGCGACGCCGTCGATGTGAAAACGAAAATCGGGAGTTCCGACGATCTCTGGCGTCCATCCGCGGCGAACGAATTCGGCAAGAAGTTCTAGATCGAAAAATCTCCTAATATACTAGTCGAGGTTTCTCAGATTTACCTTAAACGACTGAATGCGTGGAATGTCTCGAGTCCTTATGAGGTCTAGATCGAGACGTAGCAGAGGAGCGATCGTTGCCCATCCATAGGGGCGAGTGGCGAGGAATGATGCTACGGGATGATGTGCAAGCCACCCAAGCACGGGTGGATGTGTGCCTGTCCAACCATAGCTTCCCTTTGTCTTCGCGTGCGTCTCCCTCGCCCAACCTAGGGGAAACACTCTCACTACCTCATTCCATGTAGCTAAGTACGTGGCTTCGTCCAAGCGAAGCTTGGGCAGTACCGGCACGTAATTCTGTGGATCCAGGAACCATGCCCACTCTGGATCGTCGGGTACGACTCGGTTGAGCCCGAAGAGCTGTTTTGTATCGATCAGCTGATCAGACACACTCGCCTCACTGCCAAATCATCCTTTGAGTTCCTATGACCTCTTGTCTCGACGCCGAACGTCCGCGGTGAGCCGCCGCGCCATGGACGGACTTCCGCATGGGTACAAGCTACCATTGGCGCGGTCGGCTCCAGTGCGATGTGCGATGTGCGATGGTGGAGCCCCGTCCGTGGTGGATCCCCGGGACCCGGCCCGCCACCGCCGCCCCGCCGCGGCGTCTCGCGCCCGGCCAACCAAGCCGGGGTGCTTGGTCTGGCAGGGACCCCGCCCCAACCGCCGCGCCCTTGCGGGAGTCTCACGCTGAGCACCCCGGCGGCGGGCTACACCCTGGGGCTGCACGAGCGGTATCGCGCGCACCTAACGCCGGGCTTCACCAGCGGCCGGGGCCCCCGACACCCGCCGCAGGCACCACGCCCCATGCCCCGGCGTCCGGTGCACGCCATGGTGAGGCGCCGCGCCCTCGCCGCCGCGGGCCTCCTGCCTGGCCGGGGGCGGGAGACCGGGCCGGGGGGCGTACGGTTCCCTGGCTTGGGGGTTCCCCTGGCTTGGCCCGCTCGTCGCGGGACGGGGGGTGTCTCCGCGTGGCGAGGGTCCCGCGCCTTCGGCGCCGCGCCGCAGCCGCCGAGGTCCGAGTGCCTCGCCGGGGGCGGGAGACCGGGCCTGGTGTCATGGCCGGGGGGGGGGGGCGTGCGGTTCCCGGTCTTGGAGGTTCCCGGTCTTGGAGGTTCCCGGTCTTGAGGGTTCTCCCTGTCTTGGAAGCTCCCTGTCTTGGTCCGCTTGTCGCCGTGCGGGGGGCATGTCTCCTCGTGGCGTGTGGTGTTCCCCTGAGCCCCTTGGGCGCCGAACGCCGGCGGCTCCACGGCCGGCGTTCGGCTGGGTCGGTCTAAGGGAACAGGCCCAAGCGCATCCACTGGCGGCGTGCTGCGACCTGCGCCGGGCTGTTCAACCCTCAGCGCGCCACTGTTGCCCTGCCGATCGGGGTGAGACCCACAAGTTCACCACTCTCGGTCACGACCTGGAAATGCTCCTCCCATTGGTCCTCGCGGGGATGAAACAGGCGGACAACGGTCTGACTCTCGGCCTCATAGCCGCTGATGTGTCTGGCCTTATACAGATTGCAGGCACGGCAGGCCAGTGCCCAGTTCGCCGCGGTCTCGGCACCGCCACGGGAGACCGGCACAAGGTGCTCGACTTCCAATGACAGGTTGAAGACCATTGCGGGGGCATGACAATACTCACACCGATGCTGTGCCCGGAGGACCACCTCCGCATGGTGCGGATGCATCGTCCCACAGCGTCCGCCAGCGCCGAAGCCCGTGCCGCCGACGCGTATAACTCTGCCTCAATGAGTGCTTCGAGTGCGCTCTGCTCCTCCGCAGGGAAGGGGTAGCCTTGGTCTTATGAGGTCTGCCATCGGGCCATCAACTCCGCAAGACGTTGTTGCTGTTCCGCCGTAAAAAAGCGGTCTGGACGGAGGCTTTGGACAATGACAAGGGTGCCGGTCTCTTCAGGGGAAGTTAGGCGTCACAGAAATTATTTCGCTCTGATTCGATTGTTTTTGGCATTGTGCTCTAACTCGCACAGTCCAAGCTCTTCGAGTAACGGTGGGATGTACACCCCGAAGCGTCCACGGAGGCCCTTCTTCAATCCATACCAACCACCGACAGGATTCGCGCTATCTCGGCCCCACGCTTCTACCGTTCCTTCTTTCGCCGGCTTTTGTTCGTCGGCGCCGCCTAGCTCTACCCAATCTCCGGCCTTCTTTAGCATTTTTACCAAATCTTCAACGCAGCGAGCATCGTAATGCAGCACGGTCTTTCCAACCGTACAGACAAGAATCTTCTTTCCATCCTTTTCGTCCGTATGCATTGTGTATTCGGACGTACTTGGCGGGGTCTTCAAATTCCAAGGGTGGTCTTTTGAGCGATTTAAGTTCATTGCCATGTCATTTCTTTGTATGGGTTATCGAAGGGAGGAGTGACGCCTAACGCTAGTGGTGAGCCGCCGCCCCCACCCGAGGACGATCACGAACCCAAAACCCTACGCTGGGGGCGGTCGGCTCCGGCGCTTGGTTCGGCGTGGGACCCGCCTCAGACTCCCGTACGCCCAGACGCCGGAGACTCTCCGGTCGCTGAT
>SXND01000257.1 GCA_005777235.1 Pseudomonadota bacterium | reverse complement strand
CGTGGCCGCTGGCGATAAACTCCCGCGCAAGGGCGGACCGGGCATCATGCGCTCGGATCTGCTGCTGATCAACAAAATTGATCTGGCGCCGCATGTGGGAGCCGACTTGCAGGTGATGGAGCGTGACACCTTGCGCATGCGCGGCAGTCGGCCCTTTGTGTTCACCAACCTGCGCGACAGTGTCGGGTTGGAGACGGTGGTGACCTGGGTTCGCACTCAGGTAGAAGCGCGCCTCTGCAAAGTGTAGAGGCGTCAGCAGTGGGTCAGTGATGCAGCAAAGGAGCAAAGCAACATGCAAGTGCAACGTAGGGTCAGAAAAACCCGGTGGTGTGTGGGACGCGCCGCGGTGGGTGCCGTAGCCCTGACAGGGCTCCTGGGTCTCGCCATGCCACCGGCACAGGCGCAAGACATTAAAGTAGGGATTTTGCACTCGCTGAGTGGCACCATGGCGATCAGCGAGGCGCCGATCAAAGAAATCGTCTTGATGGCCATTGAGGAGGTCAACGCCGCCGGTGGCGTGCTCGGGCGCAAGGTCGTACCCGTGGTGGAAGATCCGGCTTCGGATTGGCCGCTGTTTGCCGAAAAGGCCAAAAAGCTGCTGGTCGAAGACAAAGTCGCCACCGTGTTTGGCTGCTGGACCTCAGTGAGTCGCAAATCCGTGCTGCCGGTGTTCGAGCAACATAACGGGCTGCTGTTTTACCCGGTGCAGTATGAGGGCGAGGAGTGCTCCAAAAACGTCATCTACACTGGCGCCACCATTAACCAGCAGGCCACGCCAGCGGTGGATTACATGATGAGCGCCGAGGGCGGCAACAAGAAGCGTTTTTACCTCATCGGCACGGACTACGTGTATCCGCGCACCACCAATAAAATCCTGCGCCTCTATTTGCAGAAAAAAGGCGTCAAGGAAGCCGACATCCAAGAGGAATACACTCCCTTCCATCATCAGGACTATCAGACCATCGTGGGCAAAATCAAAAGCTTTTGCGCCGGTGGGGATGCCGCGGTCATTAACACCATCAACGGCGATAGCAACGTGCCATTCTTCAAAGAACTGGCGAATCAGGGCCTGACCGCCGAGAGTTGCCCGTCCATTTCGTTCAGCTTTGCCGAGGTGGAATTGCAGACCCTTGATGTCAAACCCCTGGCCGGGCACCTGGCGTCGTGGAACTATTACATGTCGCTGAAAACGCCGCAGAACGCCAAGTGGATTACATCCTACAAAGCATGGTGCGCCAAGCAGAAAATTGCGGACAAGCAATGTGTCACGGACGATCCCATGATGCACGCCTACCTGCAGGTGCACCTGTGGGCAGAAGCAGTCAAGAAAGCTGGCTCAACCGACGTTGAGAAAGTACTCAAGGCGCTGGAAGGTTTGGAAATTGACAGCCCGGTGGGCAAGTACAAGGTGGATCCGAAGAATCATCACACCTGGAAGCCAGTGTACATTGGCAAGATCCGCGAAGATGGCCAGTTTGACATCGTGTCGAAGAGCAGTGGCCCGGTAGCCCCGGAACCGTGGAGTGAGCTGACCTATCCGGGCCGCGCCTGCGACTGGAGTGGCGATGGCAAGGGGTCGTTTGACATGGTAGACGGCAAGCGCGCCTGGCTGTCGGACAAGAAATAAGTGCCGGACTCTCTGATCCCTCTCTTCGCAACGGAGAGAGGGATATCATTCATAAGGAACCCTATGCGACGCACCCCCTATGCGATGCTCCTTAGTGCCTGGCTCTGTATCGGGCTCCACCCGGCGCAGGCCGCCCCCCCGCCCACCTTGCTGCACGAGCTGATTACCCCCTCGACCCAGCGCGCCGCTCTCCTGCAGGCCCGCGCTTTGGCGGACCCAGCGCTGAAACCCGTGCTCCTGGCCCTTAAAGACGGCGCGCTCTATCGCTGGCAGGTGGACACGCTGCTGATCCTGAACGATGCCGGTACGCTGGTGGACCTGGACGACAAGCCGCTCCTCGACAGCAACGGCGAGCCGTTCCTGCCCACGGAGGGCTTAGAGCCGGTGGAGCTGGCGTCGGCCAATATGCCGCTGGTACAGCGCGCCCTGGATACCCTGGAGCTGGATGGGGCGGATGCGACCAAGCGCAAAGCCATCGCTATGCGCTGGGGAAATTTGCAGGATACCACGCTTGTCGCCACGCTGGAGCAAGCCCAGGCCAGAGAAACCGAGCCGCTGGTGAAGGCGGTCATGCTCGAAACCATGCAAAAATTGCGCCTGCAAGATCCCGATCCGCGTGTACGCCAGAAGGCTATAGACTTCTTCGGCGAGACCCGCGCCGAATCCGCTCTGTCGCGCCTGCGCGATCTGGTGGCCAAGGAGCCAGACCCGCAGGTGCAAGCCAGCATTGCCAGCGCCATCCAGCGCATCGAGACCTACCTGCAACTGCGTAACGGGGTCGCCTATGTGTTTAACGGTGCCAGCCTGGCGTCGATTCTGCTCATTATGAGCCTCGGCCTCGCCATCACCTTTGGCCTCATGGGCATTATTAATATGGCGCACGGCGAAATGCTCATGCTGGGCTCGTACACCGCTTATGTACTGCAAGAAATGTTTGCCACATACCTCGGGCGCTTTCAAGAAGCCTACTTTATCCTGGCTCTGCCGCTGTCCGTGCTGGTGGTGGGCGCCGTCGGCGTGGTGCTGGAGCGCAGCCTGTTGCGCTGGCTCTACGGTCGGCCCCTGGAAAGTCTGCTGGTCACCTGGGGCCTCGGGCTGATGTTACAGCAAGGGGCACGCTTGTACTTTGGCGATCAGACCAGCGTCAATCCGCCCACCTGGCTGCGCGGCGGCTGGGAGGCCATGCCGGGCCTCATTTTTCCCTACAGCCGACTGTTCATTATTGTCCTGTCGCTGCTCTGTCTCGGGGTGATATACTGGCTGCTCTATCGCTCCAATACCGGCCTGAAACTGCGCGCCGTGATGCAGAATCGTGACATGGCGGCCTGTATGGGCATTTCGGCCCGTAAAGTCGACACCTTGACCTTTGGCCTGGGGACGGCGTTGGCCGGCCTGGCGGGCTGCGCCTTGAGCCTCATTGGCACAGTGGACCCGGAAGTGGGCAAGACGTATATTGTCGATTCCTTTATGGTGGTGGTGCTCGGCGGGGTCGGCAAATTGCTTGGCACCGTCCTGGCGTCGTTTGGCGTCGGCATGTCCAATAAACTCCTGGAACCGGCGATCGGCGGCACCGCCTCTGCGGTCTACGCCAAGGTGGGGATTCTCGTGCTAGTCATTTTGTTCTTACAACTCAAACCCACCGGCCTGTTCCCGGCCAAAGAGCGGCTGACCGCCGGGGCGGCGCGCTAATGGTCGCCAGGACAGCGCTACACATGCCATCCAGTGCGGCGTGGCAACGCACGCTCATCCCCGGCATCATCCTCGCCCTACTGCTGCTGGTCGGGCTGCCGATGTTGCACAGTTATGGCATCTTGTCGGACTATTATCTCAACCTGTTTGGCAAATACCTCGCCCTGGCCATCCTGGCCCTGGGCATGGATCTGATCTGGGGCTATACCGGCATCTTGAGCCTGGGGCAGGCGATTTTCTTTGGCTTTGGCGGCTATGCCATGGGCATGTACCTCATGCTGGCCTCCAGTGGCCAGGGCGTCTACGGTGAGCGCATTCCTGATTTTATGGTGTGGAACCGCGTCACTAGCCTGCCGATCTTCTGGCAACCCTTCCAATCCTTTCCGCTGGCGGTGCTGCTGGCCCTGCTGCTGCCGGCCCTGGCCGCCAGCGTCTTTGGGCTGCTCACCTTCCGCCGGCGCGTCAGTGGCACCTATTTTGCCATTCTGACCCAGGCCATGGCCTTTGCCACCTGGCTGATGTGCAATCGCAACGAGATGAATCTCGGTGGCACCAATGGTCTCACCGATTTTAAGAGCCTGTTTGGCTTCGCGCTCAGCGACCCGTCCACGCAGTGGGTGCTCTATATGATCACCGCGGTCTTTTTGGTGGGCAGTTTCGTGCTGTGCAAGTGGCTGGTGAGTTCCAAGATGGGCCTGGTGATGACGGCCATGCGCGATCAGGAACAGCGTTTGCGCTTTCTGGGCTATCCCATTGCCCAGTACAAAATTTTTATCTTTGCCCTGGCCGCTGCCCTGGCTGGTTTGTCTGGAGCCCTCTATGCCCCGCAGGTGGGCATTATTACGCCGAGTCAGATTGGCGTGCTACCGTCGCTGGAGGTGGTGGTCTGGGTGGCCACGGGTGGCCGGGGCACGCTCATTGGCGCCATGCTGGGCGCGGTGGGCATCAACGCCGCGCGCAGTTACCTGACCGCGCACTACCCGGAGTGGTGGCCGATTATCCTTGGTGGGCTGTTTGTCGGGGTCGTGGTGCTGTTTCCCAATGGCCTGGTGGGAATTCCAGGGCAGCTACGCCAGGCCGTACGACGGGCCCGCAGGCGCGGCGCCGCAGCACTGTAGGAGCATGGCGTGGAGACGAAGGGCAGTATTCTGTATCTGGAGGGTATTACCGTCAGCTTTGACGGGTTTCAGGTGCTACGGGGGGTTGATTTGTATATCGATCGCGGCGAGCTGCGCGCCCTCATCGGTCCCAATGGCGCTGGGAAGACGACCTTACTCGATGTCATTTGCGGCAAGGTGAAGCCGGCCACAGGGCGCATGATCTTTGGCGAGAACACCGATCTCACTACCCTGGAAGAGCATGACATTACGATGCTCGGCATTGGACGCAAGTTCCAGACGCCCTCCGTGTTCCGGCAACTGACGCTGGTGGAAAATCTGTTGCTCGCCTTACGCCAGCCGCGTGGCGTGTGGTCCACGCTGTTTGGCACCGTGGGTGCGGCCCAGATGGACAAAATTGCCCCAACTCTGGAGACGCTTGGTCTGCTCGACAAAGCGTATCACAAGGCCGGTTCCCTGGCGCACGGGGAAATCCAGTGGCTCGAAATTGGCATGGTGCTGGTGCAAGACCCGGCGCTGTTTCTCCTCGATGAGCCGGTGGCGGGGATGACCCACGAAGAGCGCGAGCGCACCGGCCAGCTGCTACAACGCCTGGCCCAGGACCACGCCATCCTCGTGGTGGAGCACGATATGGAATTTGTGCGCCAGACGGCGCATCGGGTGACCGTGCTGCACGAGGGCAGCGTGCTGTGTGAGGGCTCGGTGGATATGGTGCAGCGCGATCCGCGCGTCGTCGAGGTCTATTTGGGCAGAGGGCACAAGGACGATGCTGACAATTGACAAGCTGAATGTGGCCTATGGCGACAGCCAGGTGCTGTGGGACGTGCAGCTCCGCGTACCGCAAGGTCAGGTGGTCTGCCTGCTGGGCCGCAACGGCGTGGGCAAGACGACGCTGCTGAAAACCCTCATGGGCCTGTTGCCGTCGCGTGCTGGCTCGATCCGGTTTCACGACCACGAACTGACGCACCTGTCACCCGACGCCCGGGCGCGTTACGGCATGGG
>SXND01000256.1 GCA_005777235.1 Pseudomonadota bacterium | reverse complement strand
CCCATCGCCGAAGCTGAAGGCGTGGAGGGTGCTGAAGGCGCTGCCATCGGGCCGCACCCGATACACCGTGCCGTATTCACTCGCGCCGCCGTTGAAGGTGGTGCCGTAGAGGAAGCCATCCGGGGCCAGAATCACCCTAGCCACGGGGTGGTACCCATCGCCGAAGCTGAAGGCGTGGAGGGTGCTGAAGGCGCTGCCATCGGGCCGCACCCGATACACCGTGCCGTTGCCACTCGCGCCGCCAGCGAGGGTGGTGCCGTAGAGGAAGCCATCCGGGGCCAGAATCACCCCGGCGTGGGGATGGGACCCATCGCTGCCGTTGAAGGCGTGGACGGTACTGAAGGCGCTGCCATCGGGCCGCACCCGGTACACCGTGCCAGAGTTAGCCACGCCGCCCCCCAAGGTGGTGCCGTAGAGGAAGCCATCCGGGGCCAGGATCACCCCGGCTGTGGGTCTGGCCCCATCGCTGGAGCTGAAGGCGTGGAAGGTGCTGAAGGCGCTGCCATCGGGCCGCACTCGGTACACCGTGCCGTAGTCACTCGCGCCGTCCCCTTCGGTGGTACCGTAGAGGAAGCCATCCGGGGCCAGGATCACCCCAGCGTTGGGCCAGGCTCCATCGCTGCCGCTGAAGGCGTAGAGGGTGCTGAAGGCGCTGCCATCGGGGCGCACCCGAAACACCGTGCCGAAGCCATTCGCACCGTTGTCATTGGTGGTGCCGTAGAGGAAGCCATCCGGGGCCAGAATCACCCCAGCGGAGGGATAGGCCCCATCGCTGCCGTTGAAGGCGTGGACGGTACTGAAGGCGCTGCCATCGGGGCGCACCCGGTACACCGTGCCGTAGTCATGCGCCCCCCCCCCGCGGTGGTGCCGTAGAGGAAGCCATCCGGGGCCAGCAGCACCCCGGCGAAGGGAAAGCGCGGCAGAGAGGAGGAAGCTTGGAAGCGGTGCAAAGTCTGCAAGGTCACGATGCCGTATCCCGGCGACGGCAGCGCCAGGCAGGCCAGGAGCACCAGCAATGTGGCACCCGCGCCGTGCAGGCGGGGAAAACGTGGACATCTATCAGTCATGATTGGTCCTTCCATGAGACGGAATGAGGAGATCTGCGGGTCAACAACTTCAGACCAGCAGAAAGATGATTGGCGTAATCTACCGCGAAGCTCGCAAGGTGTCCATCTGAAAACTGTCTATCTCATCCCTGCTCTGGCAGCAGGCACGACGCCAGTACTTCTAGAATCTGCCGCGAGGACGGGTGGCCTCTATAGGTACCAGACTGCTCGGGCCTCGCCCCGCTGGGTCGTGTTCCACACGTCTCGCGCCGCCAGTCTTGGCAGGACATCCACACGCATCACCCGCCGGAAGGGCAGCCATTGACGCACGGGCTCATCAACGCTACGATGCGCCGATCAAGATCCCGTGGAGATGAGGTCAATACGCGCCGTGATGCCAGCACGTTGTAGCCAATAACACCCAGGCCCTCCCAACCTTTGTGAGTTTTGTCGGTGCCTCCGGGCCAGCTCAGCTCGGGGCCGCGGCATGGCGCCCCAAGAGCCTGCGCTGGGGCTGGTGTGGCGTGTTCAATGCCTACAATCAGCCGGAGGTATGGGCGCGCAGCGCGGCCAACCTGGTGCCGCTGATTGCCAGCGGCGCCGTGGACCCGTATATCACCAACGTCTATCCCCGCGAGCAGGCTCCCGAAGCGCACCGTTTGCTGCAAGGCCGGCTGACGCAGGGCAAGTTGGTGCTCATCCATCCCAACTGAGACGGCAGAACCTCCAGGCAGCGCCGGCGCTGCTCAAGCCATGCGACGCTGGCGTGGGCCGCACGGCTGCTAAGTACCTGGACGGAAGTTTTTATACATTAGACATTATCGGGGATAGGGATCTTGCTTGCGCCACAGCGCCCCGAGCACAGGGCCCCCGCCTGGAACCCTTGCTCCCCTACATGACTGCTCGTAGGCCCAGAGTTTCCACCAGTTCCTGCGTTCTGCTGGCAAAGCACATCAGTGGCTACTTTCCTCGCTTTCCGAGGGGATATGTAGGGGAGCAAGGCCTGGAACCTCCCCCCAGCGGGGGGAGGCAGGTGGGGGGAGGCCACGGGAGGCGCGGCGACGAGGGGCACTGGTCCGCCTTGAGCCCCCCTCCCATCCTCCCCCCAATAGTGTCCGGCTCGATTCTTGCACGCGCATTTTGCACGTGCTTCGCATGCCAAAACAGGGGTTTCAAGAGGGTGGTTCTCCGGTCTTGAGGCGTTTTGGGGGTCCTCCAAAGCATATTTTTTGGTTTCCACCGAGATGGAGAGACCACATTGCCTCCTCCCACCCTCTCAAAAAGCCTGGGAATGCCTGCCGGAAACGGTCAGGAGCTTACGAGCAAGATTTGTGCCGGACACTATTGTCCTCCCCCCGTTGGGGGGAGGCGTCAGAACGCGTCTGGACGCTTACGCTCATGACGTTTCTTATCCCCGATAAGGTCTATTGCCTGCGCGCAGTTACGTGATACAAAGGCAGAATAGCCAGGTAAAACATATGTCCAGGTACTTAGAGCCGCTGGAGCACCTCCTGCGCCGCCGCCAACGTCGGCGCCACGATGGCCTGACGCAGCAAGCGATGCAACGCGTCCCGCTGCGTGATCGCGGTGATGGTGCGCTCCATGTCATGCGGAAGCGGTGTGCCAAAGCGTGCGGTGAGGGCTTCCAGTAACATGCTGCGCGCTTCCTGGAGAGAACCTTGTGCCAGGCCCTGTTCCAAGCCCTGTTCTAAGCCCTGTTCTAAGCCCTGTTCTAAGCCCTGTTCCAGACCCTGTTCCAGGCCCTGTTCCAGGCCTTCGGCAAAACCTTCTTCACGACCCAGGCGTTCGATATGGGTGACATACGGCATCTGATAGGCCTCCTCCAAGGTCCGCAGCTCGTCGCGTAACCGCCGTTCGAGTTCGGGAGGTAAGACGAGCAGCCAGTCAATAAAACGAAACAAGTTGAGGATATCTGTGCGGCTTATGCCCCGCTGGTAGAGCTGCCGAATGAGCTGGAACTTGGCAGCTTGGCGCGCTTCCCCGGGCGGGAGGGCCTGGGCGAGCTGGTGCGCCCGCACCACGACGGCGAAGGGGTTTCGGCTGCGCGCCAGGGCGGCGGGGTGCCGACCGCGGGTACTAATCCGCACGGTGGGAAAGCGAAACATCAGGTCGCAGCCCCAGCGTCCGCGCCGATACGGCTGCGTGTGCGTGGCAGGCAGGTCGGCGGTGAGCAGCAGGAGGGTCACTACCTCGACGTCGTAGCGATCAAAAATGCGGTAGTTGTAGATATACAAGCGCTTCGGCAGCTCGGGGTCGGGATAACTCTGGATCTCGAGGTGAATCAGCAGCCAGGTTTCGTGGCCGTCGCGCAGGAACACTTTGACCAGGCGATCAGCGTAGCGCCGTCCCAGGCTGGCATCGCGCACCACGCGTTCCAGTTCCGTGTCCAGGAATGTATAGCCTCGGTCCCAGGCGATGTCGGCATGAATGCGCGGAAAGAAGAACGCCATGAAGTCCTGGAAATACTGTTCAATGGCTTCTTTCCAGGGGCTATCGTAGTCGGCGCGTGCGCCTGATGGCGACTGAGTCGCAGGGTTGAGGGTGTTGTCCATGGCCTGAGTATGGCGCATGCTCTCCAGGCCTGCAAGGGCTACGAACGCGGACACGCCGTCGCGTGGTGGGATGGACCTTCAACGCTCGTCGTGCACAGCCGAGAGAGGGCCATGGGCGAGCCCGGCCGTAAGGGACACTTGGGAGGGGCAGGCATTGACTCACGCGCTCATCAACGCTACGATGCGCCGATCAAGACCCAATGGAGATGATGTCTAGACGCGCCGCGATGCCAGCACGTGATGGAGGAGTCACCTATGCCCGTTGATGTCCCATCCGCTGAGACTTTGAAAGCCATCTCTACCCGCATGCGGCGTATCCGGTTGTGCGAAGAACAGGTGGCATACCAATCGAGTCCAGGAAAAATCAGAGTGGCCCTGCACACCGACATGCCCTATGTAGCGCGACGCACCGCACCAAGGAGACCATAGATATGCAGGAGGAACCCACCTCACTCCGCATACAAGACCCCGGGGTGCGGGCGCTGTTTACCGAGGCATCGCGCTTCCAATCCTGGCTGGATGTGGAAGCCGCCCTGGCCCTGGCCCAGGCCGAACTGGGCATTATTCCCGACAGCGCCGCCGAAGAAATTACCCGCAAAGCCCACCTGCCCTACCTTGACCTTGAGGCCGTACGCGCGGGTCTGGCGCGCACGGGGCATCCGCTGGTGCCGCTGATCTGGGAGCTGGATCGCGTCTGCGAGGGCGATGCAGGGGGCTATGTGCACTGGGGCGCTACGACGCAAAACATTACGCAAACCGGGCAGCTCCTGCTGGTACGGCAGGCGCACCACATTTTCCTCAAGCAACTGGCCACGCTGCTCACCACCCTGGCCGGGTTGGCCGAGCGTACCAAAAACGACTTACTACCGGGGCGCACGCATGGCCAGCACGCCGTGCCGGCGACGTTTGGCTACAAAGTGGCGGTGTGGATGGACGAACTGAGCCGCCATGTCGAGCGCCTGCACGGTTGTGAAGGGCGCGTGTTCGTTGCCATGCTGGGCGGCGGCGCCGGCACCCTGGCGTCGCTGGGGGAGATCGGTCTCGCCACCCAAGACAAGATGGCGGCGCGTCTGGGCATGGCGTCCATGCCAGTACCAGCGCGCACCATTGGCGACCACCAGGCCGAATACGTTACGTTGCTCGGCATGCTGGCCGCGACGGGCAGCAAAATGGGGCGTGAGATCTACACCCTGATGAAACAGGAATTTGGCGAGGTGGAAGAGCCGGTGCCGCCGGGCACGGTGGGCAGCAGCACCATGCCGCAGAAGCGCAATCCCAAGTTGTCGCAGGACATCATTGCCGCCGCGGCGCAAATCCGTGCTCTGGTGCCGTTGGCCCTGGAGGCCATGCAAACCGAGCACGAGGCGGACCGCACCACCAGTATCATGATGAGCCGGGCTCTGGCCCAGGCTTGCGAGCTGACTGGCGACATGCTGCAGCGGCTCGTCGAACTGTTCGCCGGACTGCAGGTGTTCCCGGAGCGCATGCGGCGCAATCTCGACCTCTCCGGCGGGCTGATTATGGCCGAGGCCCTGATGTTGGAACTTGGCAAGCAGATTGGACGGCAACGCGCCCACGATGCAGTGTATGATGCGGCGCAAGCCTCGGTGACCGAAGGACGCGCCTTCCGCGAGTTGTTAGCCACGGACCCGCACGTCAATGCGCGCCTGCAGCTAGCGCAGGTGGAGGAGTTGCTTGATCCAGCACAGTACACCGGCTTATGTTGCCAGTTTGCCGAGCGCGGGGCTGTCCGGGCACGCCAGACGGCCAGTATGATTACCCGGCGGTTGGCGGAACAAGGCGCCAGGGTATAGGGAGCTATGATGGCAGAGACTTTGTGGACGCACAGTATTATCGCACACCTGAAACGCTACAACGTGCGCTTTCTGAGCTACGTGCCGGACTCGATCATCGAGCGCATTCTCAAATTGGCACGGGAAGATCCGTTTTTTGACCTCCTGCCGCTGGCCCGTGAAGAAGAAGGCATCGGCGTGGTCACCGGGCAATACGTCGGCGGCCAGCGCGGCGCTGTACTCCTGCCGACCTCGGGGATTGGCAACGCCATCAACGCCCTGGCCTCGCTGGCGCTGCCGTATCAAATCCCTCTGCCGATGTTTATTGGCTGCCGTGGTGAGCTGGGCGAGTTCAATCCCTCGCAAGTCCCCATGGGGCAGGCCCTCCGGCCAATTCTGGACTCGCTGCGCATCCCGCGTTTTGAGCTGACGCACCCGGAAGAGGTCGATGTCATCATTGATGGGGCGCTCAAGCTGGCCTTTGCGCTGGAATCGCCGGTGGCGATCTTGATGTCCACGCAACTGGCCGGATGGAAAGACGAAAAATAGAGGAATCACCATGCTGAACCGTTTACAAGCGACGCGCTATATCGTGCAGCACGTCACCGATGAGCCGATCATTGCCTCCCTGGGCAATCCGAAGTTCGATCTGTTCACCGCCGAGGACCGTCCGCAGAATTTTTATATGTGGAACTCCATGGGCATGGCGTCGTCCATGGGTTTAGGCCTGGCCATGGTGCGGCCGCAGCAGAAAGTCATCATCCTCGACGGGGATGGGGCCTTGCTGATGAATCTCAACTCCTTACCCACGGCGGCAGTGCGGGCGCCGCAGAATCTCATCCATATCATCTGGGACAATCGCCAGTTTGAACTCACCGGCGGCCAGCCGACGCATACGGCCTTTGGCACCGATCTCGCCAAACTCGCCCAGGGCTCGGGCTTTGAGCAAGTGAGCACGGTGGAGACCCAAGAGGCCTTTGAGCTGGCCTTTGACCGGGCCATGCAACACCCTGGACCGTGGATTATCGTGGCGCTGATTGATAACGAACGCGCTGCCGGGCGTCCGCCGAAGAGCCCGACGTATATCAAGCACCGCTTTATGGGGAGCCTCGGCGTGCAGCCGGTGTGAAGAGAGCCCGCCAGCACCTCTCCCGACCGCAGGTCCGTCGGCGTTGTCGGGGCAACCGTCCAGTCGCCCCGACCGGGCTGACGCGGCACCATGGTACACAGCGCCTGCGGGCCGCAGGGCCTCTGCGAACCCAGCGCCTCGCGGCACGGCTTGAGCAGGCGTGCCGCGCCGCTCTCCACCAGACACACCGATGTCCTCCAGCGTGCTCGCCGCGCGAGGGGCAACACGTTGCAGACGAGGCCGATGCCCTCGCGGTGTACACCACCCATGTGGGGCAACGACGCAGCCCATGGCCCACAAGCCCACACAGAACGATGTCATGACATTGTCTGGCGTTTCGTGCTATAGTGCTCTGTGTGAGGAGGAGGACGATCATCATGGCTACCCCGACGCCACGCTCAGAAAAACTGGATTTACGCTTAACGCCTGCGGCCAAGCGGCTACTCTATGAGGCGGCCGCTGCGGTGCAACGCTCGGTCAGTGACTTTGTCCTTGAAAGTGCCCTCTCCCGCGCTGCAGAAGCCTTGGCGGACCGGAGACGCTTCGGACTCAACGCGGCGCAGTGGGAAGCCTTTCTGCAGGCCCTTGATGCGGCACCACGGTCTCACCCGCGTCTGGAACGGCTGTTGCGAGAACCGAATATCTTTGAACCATCCACGCCTCCGCCCCCACCAGCATGACCGCGTGGACCGTCGAAAAACTGACGCGTCATCATCCGGTGGAAGCATTTGATTGTGGTCAAGAGGCCCTGAACCGTTTTCTGATGCGGTTCGCCCTGACCAACCAACAGGCGAACGCCTCACAGACCTATGCGGGTCTCGCCGACGCGGTGGTCATCGGCTTTTATACACTGGTGGTCGGCGAGGTGGCCTATGACGATGCCCCGGAACGGCTCAAAAGAGGGTTAGCGCGTCATCCTGTGCCGCTCATGCTCTTGGCGCGGTTTGCCGTCAGCGCCGCGTGGCAAGGCAGGGGGATCGGGGCCGGGTTACTCAAGGACGCGCTCCTACGGACCATGCACGCCGCCGCTATTGCGGGTATCCGGGCTTTCGCTACCCATGCCAAGGACGAGGCCGCACGGTCTTTCTATGAGCATTTTGGCTTCGTGCCTTCCCCGGCAGACCCCCTACATCTGTTCATCCCCCTCAAGGATCTGCGGCACATGGCCGGATGAAAGCCTGCCATAGCGACCGACAACACTATTGCCAGAGCCGTTCAAAGCGAGCGGGATGAGTCGCGGTGTCGCGCACGGTGTGTGGCATATTCCGGTGACCGAGGTCGTCTTGCATGAGCCGCGTATCCGCGCCTTGGTCGGCCAGAGCGAAGCCGCAGGCATGGCGCAGCATGTAGAGACCGGCTCAACGGCCAACCCCTCAAAGCGGCCATAGGTATCCGTTCAGCCAGGGAAAACCAGCCTCACACTACCGCTTGCGCTGCGCGCACGCCACCTGCCCCCCACCTGCCGGAGGGGGCGGACGAGGCCCTGGGGGAGGCTGCCGTGTTGGCAGCGCAGGGGTGTACGCTCTTGACGCTGCGAAGGCGCTGGGGCGTGGCCATCCCTCGCAACTTGCTCACCTGACGCAGATGCGTCATGATAGTCGGCGCCAGAAGTCGAGCCCACCTCGACACGGTCATCAGCATTCCACACGACACAGGAGAACCGTAATGCACCAGCTTTCCCGATGGTCCCTCGCCGCTGCCGTCACCGCCCTGCTGTTACCTCCGCTAGCCAGCGTGCAGGCGCAACAGTCTGCTATGACCTTTTTTGTCACCAGTTCTGGCCCTGGCAAAGGCGCCGATCTCGGTGGCCTGGCTGGAGCTGACAAGCACTGCCAGACTCTGGCGCAAACCGCTGGGGCCGGCAGTCGCACCTGGCAGGCTTACCTCAGCACCAGTGCCATGGGTGATAAGCCAGCCGTCAACGCCCGGGATCGCATCGGCAAAGGCCCGTGGCAAAACGCCAAAGGCGTGGTCATTGCCAAGGATGTTGAGGCCCTGCACAGCGACAACAATTTGAACAAACAGACAGCCCTGACCGAAAAGGGCGAGCCGGTGAACGGCCGCGGCGATACGCCCAACATGCATGACATCCTTACCGGCTCGCAGGCCGATGGACGCGCCTTTGCCGGCGAGGAGGATCGCACCTGTAAGAACTGGACGAGTAGTGGGGAAGGCGCCGCCATGGTCGGGCATCACGACCGCCAGGGGCTACGCGACGACGATGCCTCCAAATCGTGGAACACCTCGCATCCCTCACGCGGCCCCGAAGGCGGTTGCAGCCAGGAAGCCCTGCGCGGCACCGGCGGCAATGGGCTGTTCTACTGCTTTGCGGTCAATTAACGTCGTTGTGGGGCACGCACTCTAGGCGTCCACCTGCCCAACCTCCCCCCGCTGGGGGGAGGAGTCCGAGGGCAGGCCACACGACGTCACATCCTCCCCCCCTCAGCCCAGATGCCGCCCGCTTGGCGCGACGCAAATGTGGCGTACATGTGAAGGAAGGTGGGCATGTCCCATTGGTTCCGAGGCTGGAGTCTGCTCCTGCTCCTGGTATGGTCTGGCGCGGCAGAAGCGGTTACCCCCGAGTCCTTCCACGACGTGCACTACGACCTTGATGTCACCTACGACGTCGCCACCCATACCATCCAGGGGTCCATCACCTGTACGGCAGTCTGGCGCGGCGCGCAGCCCCTTGGCGAGCTGTATTTCTTCCTGCCCCCCAACACCCTGAGCCGTCCTGATCCACGCGAGCCCGCGGTCTATAGCGACCTGCGCTACGCCGCCGGTTTTCAGGCCGCTGGGCTTACCGTCGCGACCGTCGAGGCTGCGGCACAGCGCTCGCTGCCCTTTACCCTGCACGACGATCCCACCGTGCTGGTCGGGCGCGTGCCCGATAAGGCCCTCTTGCATGTCCGGCTGCCGCAGGCGTACGCCCCTGGCGAGCCGTTTCATGTGCGCCTGGCCTTTAGCACCCACCTGCCCGAAGCGCTTAACTGGGGCCATTACCAGGGCACTGTGGCGCTCGATGGCCTGTGGTACCCCATGCTGGTGCCCTACCGCGACGGCACCTGGGTGCGCGGGCTGCACAGCTTTGTGCATGCGCACTACAGCCTGCGTCTCAGCACCGCCGCCACGCAGCAGGTCGTCGCCTCCGTGCCGTGGAGCAGCACCACGCCGCAGCACGGCCAGCAGACCCTGACCGGCAGCGCCGGGCCGCTATACCATCTGGGCCTGAGCCTGAGCCCGCAGTGGCATGAAGAAGCCGCCCTGACCCATGAGCCCCCATTGCGCGTGCTCGCC
The DNA here is from genome assembly GCA_005777235.1 of Pseudomonadota bacterium. GTDB lineage: Bacteria > Tectomicrobia > Entotheonellia > Entotheonellales > Entotheonellaceae > SXND01. Next base: position 27,602 of record SXND01000256.1, on the reverse strand, counting down.
CCCCCTGCCGATGCCCCGGAAGCCCGCCGTCTGCTGCAAACCCTGGGGCATGCCCTCGACTTTTATCGCCAGCACTTCGGCCTGGTCTTCCAGGCGCCGCTGCTCACCGTGGTGGTCCAGGAGCGTGATCTGAGCCAGCCCTTTAGCACCGTGGCCGACAACCTGATCTTTCTCGGGCGTGATCTGGTGCGCATGCCCTGGCTCCTGGCCAGATATCCCGAATACATCCTGACTCGGACCCTGGCCCAGCAGCACTGGGGCCTCAACACCGCCTACAATGTGCGCACTGAGCGCTGGATCGGCGAGGGTCTAAGCACCTACCTGGCCGTGCGTTGGTTGGAGCATACCTATGGCGCTGGCCGTACCTTGCTGCCCTGGAAGGCCGCCTGGCTGCCCAATCTGGCCCTGTGGGAACAGACGATTGATATTCCCTATCGCCGTCTGGTGGCCGACCGCCTGGACCAGCACATGACCACGCCGCTCGACACCAGCCTGGATGCCGCGCACTTACAGGACATCTACGAGAAAAAAGGCGCCCTGGTGTACGCCATGCTGCACCACCTGCTGGGCGAGACGGCCTTTCGGCACTTTCTGACGCTCCTGGCTGAAGCCGGTCCACACCTGGGCACTGACGACGTGCGCCGGGCTGCCGAAGCCGCCAGTGGCCGCGATTTAGGCTGGTTTTTCCAACAATGGGTGCGTGAGCGCGCCTGGCTCGACTACGCCGTGGGTCGCGTCGAGACCACGCCGCAGACCACTGCCGACGGTCGCACCACCTACCAGCACCGCGTCGAAGTGCAGCGCCTCGGGGAAGCCGTCATGCCGCTGACCGTGCGGCTCATCACCACCGATGGCCGCGTGCAGGATACGGTCCTGGACGGCACAGCGCCGACGGCCAACGTCACCTGGGATAGTGACGCGCCCTTGCGCGATGTGCATCTCGACCCCGAGCACCACCTGCCCGATGTGCAGCGTCTCAATGACGCCTACCGCGTGCCCTACAGCATTCGTCCCCTCATCGACTTTCCCCGCCTCGACGGCTATTTGCTGTACCCCTTCGTGACTCTGGACAACAATTTCCTGGATGGCTACACGCCACGGCTGCATCTCACGGCGCTGTATCTTGATGACCAAGCGGTGACGCTGAGCCTGGGCCGCAAAGAATCCAGTAACGGCTTGAGTGTCGAAGCCCATCTGCTGCGCAATCGCTTTCCCTTCCGTGGCATGCTTACCAGTCTCAGCATCAGTGACCGCCAGGCGGCGCGCACCTTGTCCCTGGCGACTAGCTGGGCGCTGGGCGAATCACGCCAGCAATATCTCGTGCCGGGGCACCGCCTTACCCTGGGCTACAACGTCGCCTGGTTGGACCAGATCACCAGTTTTAGCGGCGAAGCCGTCTCCCCCACCTTTGGCCCGTCCGAAGGCCGTTTGCACAGTGTGACGCTACGCTACCTGCGGGACACCCGCGTGCCCACCCCGGTGGGTGCGCCAATCACCGTCATCGCCGAGCCGCTGGCCTATGGCTCAGTGCTACGCCTGGATGCGGAACTGGCCGATCCGCTGCTGGGTAGCACGGCCCCAGCCTTTCAACAAGTGCGCGCCGAGGCCAATGAGTATCTGCGGCTGTGGAATCAGACGTTGCTGCACGTGCGACTATTTGGCGGCTGGAGTGCTGGCGCCATACCCTTACAGCGCAAATTCTCGCTGTCTGGCATTGATACGATACGCGGCTATCCCTACCGCCTGCGCTTCTTGGGCGACCGCATGCTGGGCGGCACGCTGAGCCTACGCTTCCCCGTGCTGCGTGACATCCGGGTGGATACGCCGGGGCGCTATGTCGGGCTGCGCAGCCTGCACGTGGCGCCGTTTGTGGACAGCGGCTGGATATGGAATCGCACCGAGGATCTGCGCGACGTCAGCCCACGCACGAGCGCCGGCCTGCGGCTGATTGCCGGTTTCAGTTTTGCCTCGCTGCTCCGCTTCGAGATCGCCACCGACGTGGCGGTGCCGGTGGATGCGCGGGGGCGCCGCGAGGACGAGGCGTTCCAACTGTGGATACGGTTCCAGAGTGCTTTTGGCGGCGGGGTACATTAGCGTCATCTCGCTGCCAAAGTGGCACGCTTCTCTGGCGTGGGCTCCGTGACTGAGTCCCGGAACGGGGAAGTGCAGTAGATGAGCATACTGCATGGTAACCGTAACCTACCTCTCGGCGCTGCCGAGACACTGCGGTGTTCGAAGCCGCCTTGTTGACGGGGCGGAGGATGTCATGGGCTCAAACGTCCTGCTGCATCGCGGGACACGGTCAGTCGTTTTGCACAGCGTACGCGGTCTCAAACACCTCCTCCCAACTCAGGGAGAGAGGAGGAATACGGCGGTTCAGTTCACTTTCCGCCTCATCGCAGGCATCCAGCAGCACCTCATCCCACATGCGTTCTATGACCCGGCGATTTAAGCTAGGGGTGTCGCGTTGGAGACGAGCAATCTGGCGGCGGGCCGTGCGGATGGTGGCGGCCCAACTGGGAGAACGACGCTCAGGCTGCACGCGCCACTTGATGATGTGCTGCATGAGACGCATGAGATAACTTTCCAGCGCACGACGGTCTGCACGAGCCAAGGCCTCTACCAGTTCCTCTATACCGATGCCTGCCTGCTCCGTATCTCCAGCGGCCAAGCTGTGCTGCACGGCAACAGCAGTTTGGTAATGCGATGTTGTCGCTAAGTCATGCCAGTTGACCATAGAATCTCCTCAGGTTGCGGAGAAGCATAACACGCCACAGCGAGGAGAGCCATCACGCCTCCGTGGCTCTCAGGTCGTGCGCTCCGCGCCGCTGCTGCCGCCGCAGACGCCGGCGCATGAGGGTTTTACGGCCTTCATCCGCCACCAGTAAAACGGGGGTCAAGAGCAACAGCACGAGCCAATACCCCGGCGACAAGGGCGCCGTAGCAAACAGGCGCTGCAGCCACGGGATATAGAGCAGCAACCCCAGGAGACCAATCTCGGTCGCCACCCCCACCCAGAGCCACGGATTACTCCAGAGACTGAGCGAACGCACCGAGGCAGAGTCGGTGCGCTGCGCAAACAGGTTGCCGATTTGTGTCGCCACCACCGCGGCCAGCGTCATGGATGTCGCCATGCGATACACGGCGCCACTGGCGGGCAGATAGAACCATTGGCCCCAATAGCCTTGTGTCCAATACAGGCCATAAAAGGCGGCCATCGCCACCACGCTCTGGAGGAGGCCCAGCCAGGCGTAGGCCCGCAGCAGCAGGGAGCGGGTCATGATATGCTCGGTCAAACGCCGTGGCGGCTGGTCCATGATCCCAGGCTCTGGCGGTTCCACACCTAAAGCCAGTGCTGGCACCATATCAGTGCCCAGGTCAATGGCCAGGATTTGCATCACGGTCAGCGCCAGCGGGATGCGCCCGCCACTTAGCGCAAAGCACACAAAAGGCACCGCCTCAGGCGTGTTGCTGGTCAGGATATAACGCACAAACTTGAGGATATTGGCATAGACGGCGCGGCCTTCCTCGACGGCAGCAACAATCGAGGCAAAGTTATCATCGGCCAGGACCATATCCGCCGCCTCTTTGGCCACATCGGTACCCGACAGCCCCATGGCGATGCCAATATCGGCCTTCTTGAGGGCCGGGGCATCGTTGACCCCGTCCCCGGTGACGGCCACGACGTGCCCCAGGGCCTGCAGCGCGGTGACCACCTGGAGCTTTTGTTCTGGGGCGACGCGCGCAAAAATCACCTCTCCCTGCAAGGCGGCTTGTAGGGTGGCGTCATCCATACTGGTCAGTTCGGCGCCGGTGAGCAGGCGTAGTTGTGAGCCACGGATAATGCCAATGCGCCGGGCAATACTTTCCGCGGTCAGGCCATAGTCCCCGGTCATCATGATGATGCGAATCCCCGCTTGATGGCAGGTGGCCACAGCCGCTGCCACTTCTGGCCGTGGCGGGTCCATCATGGCGCATAACCCCAGGAAGGTCAGCTCACACTCGACAGCGTCGGCGGTCCAACTGGGCGGTGCCTCGGCCAGCACCCGTTGGGCCACGGCCAGGACGCGCAGCCCGCGGCGGGCTGCATCGTCATTGGCGGCCATAATCTGCTGCACGAGGGCCTGATTAAGTGGCTCCTCCTGGCCATCGCGCTGCACACCACAGCATAACTGTAGGATTTCCCGGGGCGCGCCTTTGACATAGACCAGGCGGGCAGCCTCTGGCGGCGCTCCAGGGGCCTGATGGATCGTGCTCATGCGTTTGCGCCGTGCGTCAAAGGGCAGTGCACGCCGACGCGGCGTTGCCTGCACCTCGGCGTCCAGATCCAGCCCGGCTTTGCTGGCGACGACGCGCAAGGCCGCTTCCGTGGGATCGCCTAAGACGGTCCAGGCCGGCGCGTCAGGAGTGGGCGGCACAACGCGGGCGTCGTTACACAGGCCCGCCGCCAGCAGCAGCTGCCGGAGATCACCCCCGACAGGCGTAGGCAGGGGCGTCTCCTGCGCCACAATCTGGCCCTCCGGCGCATAGCCGACCCCGGTCACCGTGAGCCAGCGGCCCGCCAGCCACAGTTCGCGCACGGTCATGGCATTTTGGGTCAGGGTGCCGGTCTTATCTGTACATATGGCCGTGGTACACCCCAGGGTTTCGACGGCGGAGAGCCGCTTGATCAGCGCCTGCCGCCGGGCCATACGCTGCGTCCCCATGGCGAGCGCCAGGGTGACGGTTGGGAGCAGGCCCTCGGGCACAAAGGCCACGATCATGCCCAGAGCAAAAATGGCACTCTCTGCCAGGCTGACCCCGGCGAAGGTCACGGCGAGGAGGAAAAACACCAGCCCGACGGCTAGGGCAATCATGGTCAGTATCTTGGTGGCATGGGCCATCTCTTTCTGCAGTGGACTGAGGTCACTGCCAACGGCCTGGGTGAGATGGGCGATCTTGCCGAATTCGCTCTGCATCCCGGTCGCGAACACCACCGCTGTCGCCGTGCCGGAGGCCACACTGGTGCCGGCAAACACCAGATTGGCCAGCTCGGCTCGGGTTGCGCTGCTGTGCCGTAACGCCTCGGCGGTTTTGCGCACCGCATGCGATTCGCCGGTGAGGGCCGACTGATCGACGCGCAACTCCGCTTCCGCCACCAGACGGCAGTCTGCTGAGATGTGGTCGCCCTCGGCCAGCAGCAGCACATCCCCCGGCACCAACTCCTCAGCCAACAGACGCTGCTCGGCGCCCTCACGTACCACACGGGCATACACCGGGAGCAGCCGTTGCAGCGCTGCGGTAGCTTGTTCGGCTTTATATTCCTGCCAGAAGCTGAAGGCGCCGTTAATCAGGTTGACCATCCAAATGGCAAGGCCTAACTCGGGGAGCTGCGCCAGAAAGCCCAGGAGTCCACCGACCCACAGAAGCAGGGCCATGAGATGGGTAAAATTGGCGGCGCCCTTGCGCCACAGCGAGCTGGTGGCGAGCTGGGTGATAGTATTACGCCCGTGCCGTGCCAGACGCGCCACCGCGTCAGTCTGGGTCAGCCCCAGGGGCTGCGTCTCCAGCACGGTATAGACCTCAGCGCGTGGCACCGTTTCTATGGGACGCATGGCCATATCACTCATCAAGAGCCCACAACATCATGCCAGCCTGCATGTACACCTCCTCTATAGTGCGTGCGGACCTCTCCTACAGCACTCGTGCCTTCACCGCGCTGTTGTGCCAGGTGCTGCCCCCTGGGATCGCCGGGCTCCAGCCCGGCTCCCGAAGCCACGCTGGCGCGTGGCGCCCCCAGGAGACGTCGCACATGCGCTCGGTTGAGGCACGAGGCAAGGATCATGCCAGTCGCGCACAGGCGGCGTCAATCTCCGCCGGAACACCGTGTTGGCAGCCAGGCTCATGTTGGCCATCGCGCTCGCTGTGGCGTCAGCGGAGAGCACGCGGGCATGGCCCGCGCAGGGGGCTCATGGCGTGGACGTGTGCACAATGCGCCTGACTGAGGTGTTGGCTCGCGCAAGCTCAGAGCCGTCCGTGTGAGGGAACAGGTTGTCCTGTAAGATGACATGTTGTCGTCTGCTCCCAGCCACCTGTCCGCCGCCATGACGACGTGTAGAGCCTCTACCGGCCATGCGACGATCCTGGCACAGGAATTGCTAGAAGCTCTGTGTCACAGGCGAATCAGGGCGATACCAACGCCTGCGCGACTCCAGCAACCCCCGGACGGCATGGAGGCGTCACCGATGATACCCATTGTCAAAGCTGGCACGTGTTACTTTGCCCTGGTATTTGGAGCTGGCTTCGTGCTGGGGTCCATACGCTTTCTGTGGGTCATGCCGCATGTGGGGACACGTGTAGCCGAGTTGCTGGAGATGCCCATCATGTTGGGCGTGGTCTATGTCGCAGCGCGTTGGGTGGTGCGGCGCAGTGCCGTGCCTCCCAGTGTAGCGGCCTGGCTCATGGTCGGTTGCCTGGCGCTTGGCCTGCTGCTCGGCCTGGAGTTCACGGTGGTACTCTGGCTGCAAGGGCTCACGATCCGCAAGTCCATGGCCCATCGCGACCCGGTTGCGGCCACGGCGTACGCCGTCAGCCTCGTCGTGTTTGCCGTGATGCCGCTGCTCGTGGCGCGCTACACAGGCCGACATGCTGCCACGCCGAGATAGCCCGTGCAAGAGGAGACCGCGCGGGCAGGGGTGCGCATCGCGTGGACATGTGCAACATGCGCAGTGCTGCCGCACGGCCGCGCCGCAACGCTCCCGTACAGGAAGGCGACACGCTGGCGTCAGTGTCTGCTTCGGGAACGGTCCTCCCGCGTCCTTGCGCCTGTGTCGCCCACTCGATGACGTGATCTTGCCCGCGTCACTCCCCGCAGCGCAAGCTGCGGCCTGGCGGAGCGACGCGGGATAACGGTATGACCCTGGGAGGGCACATATGGATAAGATCAGCAAGGACGCATTGGCGCGCCTGCCATTGCGCGTGCACAGCTTTTTGACCGGCGTTCCGCTGCGCACGCTCTATCGCGTAGATTTGCCGGGAGGGCACGAGGGGATGACGCTCCAGGACATCAGCGACATGACGGGATTTGGCGGCGCAGGGGAGATGGACGTCGGCGCCGTCACTCAAGCACTCTTCGGGTTGCGCGGCTGGATCGGTCGCATCCTGCATTGGGATGACGCATCTGCGCTGGCCGCATCCGTCACCTATCTTGCCCACTTGAGCGCAGAAGACTGGAGGCGGTCGCGCGTCAAACCCGGCACAGCGCTAGGCATCAGCCGCGTGTTGTACCGCTTCGAGCATGAGTGGCTCGCCGAAATCGTCAACCGGACCGTCCATTGTTTCTGGATGATGGCTTCAGAAAAAACCGAGAACGGATACGCGCTATAACTCGCCGTCTATGTCAAAAGACTCAACTGGTTTACGCCAGTCTACATGGCATTGATTACGCCAATGCTGCAGTGGATCGTCTATCCTTCGATGATCAAAGGCGTCCGGCGTCGTTGGGAGCGGGCGTTTCCAGCGCCGGCGGCCAAGGTCTCGCAGCATGACCCGCTGGTTGCCAGGTCGGCGCTCCTGCCGGGGGGCACGCCACCCAGTGTTCCTCGGTCTTAAATCTCGTACACCACGCCAATCTGCCTAGGGAAGACTCCTGGGTGGCCAGGAAGTCTTGAAGCTATCCGGCGCGTATGACGGACAGGCCGCAGCGGTGGAAGAGGCCAAGAGCATGCCAGGGGCACCAGCGCCCTCAGCGCTGAGGGACGGGCCCGCGTTTCAGGGTATCAGCGCGCCGGAGATCGATAGTCACCGTGGTGCCCTCCCCCAGTGTACTATCCACACGTATCGTGCCCTTGTGGTTGTCGATGATCTGCCGGCAAATAGCCAGGCCGAGCCCCGTCCCGCGTTCGCCTTTGGTGCTGTAGAACGGCTCAAAGATACGCCCGAGGTCTTCCGGGGCAATGCCACTGCCGCTGTCGCAGCACGTTAGACGGACCCAGGTGTCATCCATGGGCGTGGCAGTGATCGTCATGCTGCCCCCCTGGGGCATGGCATGCCAGGCATTGACCAGGACATTGAGCAACACTTGCTCGATTTGCTCAGGCGCACCCCACACCGGAGGCAGTGCAGGGGGAAGGGCTAGCACGACGGTAATTCCTTCCCGTTGCCAGCGTGCCTCCAACAAACGGAGGACATTGGTGGTACAGTCGTACAGGCTGAGGGATACCATACCCTGGGGTCGAGCCCGCGCAAAGGTGAGCAGTTGCTCGACAAGGCCCGTGATCCGGTCTACATGCTCGATGATGGCATCCAATTCGGTCGTGGGCACCTGCTGGGCCTGTAATTGCATGCGCAGCAGTTCGGCGTTGCCCCCGATGATGTTGAGTGGCGTGCCAATTTCATGCGCCAGTCCCGAGGCGAGCTGGCCGACTAGGGCGAGGCGGTCGGCCCGTTGCAGTTCGGCCGTACGCTCCTGCACGCGTCTTTCGAGTGTCTCGAGCGTCTCGTGTAACGCGTCCTCGGCCCGTTGCTTGGCGTCGATGAGGCGTTGCTGCTGCAGCACACGTTCGAGCACAGCAGGGAGCAACGCCAGGTAGCGTCCCTCGACGTCTTTGACGATATAATCACCGGCGCCTAACTTCATCGCCTCCACGGCCACGTCTTCATCCCCGTGGCCCGTGAGCATGACGGTGGGGGGGTAGGTGCCCTGGGCCACCAGGGTGCGCAAGACCTCTAGGCCGCCTTTCCCAGGCATCTGATGATCGACGAGCAACACATCATAGGACTCCGTGGCACAGCGGGCCAGGCCCGCGTCACCGTCGTGGGCGAGATCGACCACGTACCCAGCCCGGGTCAGCATCCGTTGCACGAGACGCGCCTGGGCCACGTCATCATCAATGATCAGGATGTGACTGGGGGTCTCTGCAGCCATGGCGTTCATCCTCCCTCAGGCAGCTGATGCGCAATCGTAAACCTAAACGTGCTGCCGACCCCCAGGGTGGACTCGCAGGTGATCTCCCCCCCGTGGCGCCGCACCAGGGTGCGCACGTAGGCTAATCCCATGCCCTCCCCGGGCACGTCCTGTCTTCCCACCCGGCGGAAGGGCTCGAAGACGGCCGGCAGGTCATCCTGAGCAATGCCCCGCCCATTGTCGCGCACGGTAAAGACGGTGACGTGGTCCTGGCGTTCCCCGGTGATGGCGATCTCCCCAGGGCGTCCGGGCTCCAGATAGTGCACCGCATTGCTCAGGAGATTGCCCAGCACCTGGGCCATGGCGATGGCGTCGGCATGCACGTGGGGCAAGGCCCCCACCGTCACCTGGACCTGGCGTTGCGCCAGTTGGTGCGCCAGGCTCTGGAGGGTGTCCTGCACGACGGTGGCCATGTCAACATCCTCGAGCACAAACGCCCGGTGTCCGACACGGGACAGCTGTAGGACAGCCTGGATCAGCGTGTCCATGCGCGTGACCGAGGCGTGGATGAAGTCGAGGGCTTCGGGGATGTCCTGCGTCAGCACGCGCTGCACCTCGGTGGCCTGCTGGGGAACGAGGTGCGGTAACGCGTCGCGCAGGGCACTGCCCAGCACCTCATGCGACAGGCGCAGTTCCTCGGCAAAACCTTGTAGGTTGACCAGGGGGGCGCGCAGGTCATGCGAGACAATGTAGACAAAGTGCTTCACCTCCTCGTTGGCGTCGGCGAGCGCTGCGGTACGCTCCTGCACGCGCTGTTCCAGCGCGTCACGGGCCTGGCGTAGCGCCGCTTCGGCCTGCGTGCGGGCGGTGATGTCGCTCACCATGCCGGTGAACATGCGGCGCTCCCCCAGCCGCATCTCGCTCACGGCCAGGGCCATCGGAAACGTGCTGCCGTCTTTGCGTCGCCCCACCACCTCCCGCCCTATGCCGATAATCTGGCGCACTCCCGTCTGCAGATAGCGACCGATATAGGCGTCGTGCTCGTCATGGTAGGGCGCCGGCATGAGCATCTTGACGTTCTGGCCCACCACCGCCGCCGCCGGGTAGCCAAAGAGATGCTCCGCCGCCGGGTTGTAAGTCTCAATGATGCCCGCCGCATCAATCGTTATGATGCCTTCCACGGCGGTCTCGACAATAGCCCGCAAGCGTGCTTCCCGTTCCCACAGAGCCGCCTCGGCCTGCCGGCGCTCCGCGATCTCCCTGCGCAGCGCGGCATGGCTCTCGGCCAGATTGCTACTGTGGACCTGCAACATCTGGTATGAACGGGCGTTCTCGATGGCGATGGCGGCCTGTTGCGCCAGACTCGTGGCCAGTTCGAGCTCATCTGGCGTAAAGACATAGCCGCGCTTGTGGTAGACATGCAGCGTGCCCAGCACCCGCTCCTCCAGCCCGACCGGGACACACAGCAAGGCGCCGGTGCGTTCGGGTTGCACCGCAACGCGATGCTCCGGGAGGATGCGGGGATCATTGGCCACATCAGTCGAGATCAGGAGCGCACCGCTGGCCACCACCCGCCCACTGAGCGATTCCCCCAAGCGCACACGGTCGCGCACCATCACGGCCTGGGCCCTAGGCGTTGCCCCCACGCGCACCAGCCACTCGCCCTCCAATAGGCGAAAAGCCGCCTCACCCCCAAACATCTCCGCCGTGGCGTCCGCGATGCCATGCAGCACGGTGGGGAGGGACAGAGCACGGGTGAGGCGCTGCGCCACGGTGACCAGGATGGCCAGGCGGCGCCGTTGCGTGTCAGACGTGGTGATGTGCGCGACCAGGGTCGCTTCCCTCTGCTGCAGCTCGGCTAGCCGCTGGACGAGCTGCTGATTGACCATTTCCAGCTGGTGCTGGATGTCGGCCATGTTCTGGTCCATGGTGTCCAACTCCTGCCCGACACGGGCGAGGTTCGGTGTGAGTTCTTGGTTCCTATGGAGGTGCCGACGCCGTGTCCGTGTATGGGCGCCAGGCAGCCCGGGCACGCGTTCGTCAGCACTGCATTGTACGCGTGGTGGGCACAACATGCTGTCACAAAATGTGCCGCCCGCCTCCCGGCCCTACAGCCGGGATGGCGTGTCCCGATCTCCGCGGCCTCGGACACTCTGCCTGCACCGTCACAGCGTGCTTCTGACACAGTGTCCGTCGCGGCTCGTCCACGCCTCCTTTCCGACGACCCTGCTGGCCGCCGTCTCTGGTAACGTTTTTGCAGCATAAGTGCTGCAAGAGTGTTGGAGGTGTGGAAGGGGGAGAGACCGTGGGAGACGACGGACGTCAGGGCGGGCTACCGGCAGACAGGCAAAGGTCGGACCATGCACCAATGACGATTGTGCTCATTGAGGACGACGCCGGTCATGCCCGGTTGATCGCGCGCAATCTGCAGCGGGCTCATGTGCCGCATACGCTCGTCGTCCTGCAGGATGGCAATACGGCGGTGGACTATTTCTTGTCGCCGAGTACCCCGCCTGCCAGACGGACCACTCCATGCGTCATCGTGCTCGATCTGCATCTCCCGGGTCTCGACGGCCTCCAGGTGCTGGCACACTTGAAGAACGCGCCCCAGACGCGTCATATCCCCGTGATCATCTTCTCGACGACGGAGGATCCCGACACCATTGAGACGTGCTATGCCCTGGGATGCAACGCCTATCTCACCAAGCCCGTTGACGCCGCCCGGTTTGCGGAGGTTCTGCAGACCCTGGGGATGTGGCTCTCCCACATCGCTCTCCCCAAAGGGACACCACCATATACGTGACCAAGACGAGACCATATTGCCGCGAGCGCAGCATAGCAGGCGATGTGCCGGAGGATGCTCTGTCAGAGGTGCTTCCCTACGGCGTGAGAGTTTCCCCATATGCAAGGCACGTAGAGGAGAAGGGCATGCGCCCAGCACGTTTCCACCACTGCACGCGAGACCTGTAGGGAGTCACTAGTGGACAGCACAGAGGAGAGCACCATGACGACACAACATGTTCTTGTCCCTATCGATTTTAGTGCTGATGCCGAGCAGGCGCTGGACTATGCGATACGCTTAGCGCGTACACTCCAGGCACGTCTTACCTTGCTCCATGTTATTCAGCCGCTCGCTATGGGCAGCATGGACGCGCTCCCCTACACCTTTGTCCACGACCTGGAAGACAAGATCACACAGGCCATGGAGCCGTATCGTGAACGCGCCCAAGCGGCTGGGCTCCGCTGTGATTTTGCCATCCTGCACGGGATACCGTTTTCCGTCATTGTCGACATTGCCCGGCGGGAGCACACGGACTTGATTATCATGGGCACACACGGACGTACGGGGTTGCGGCATGTGCTCTTAGGGAGTGTGACGGAACGCGTGCTCCGGCTCGCACCGTGTCCAGTATTGGTCACCCGCCTCCACGCCTCTGCAACGCCCCAGGAAGCCCAGTGACGTGAGATTGTGTCCTCACGCACGCTGGAGAGAAGGAAGGAGTGTGATGCTATGAGTAGACGTGGTGCGCTCTTATGGGTGCTGGGGATTGCGCTCGTGGTCCTGCTGAACACGGCGGGCCGACTGCTCGGCCTCTATATTGACTGGTACTGGTTCCAGGAAGTGCGGTTGACGTCCGTGTTTCTGACTATCCTGCGCACGCAGGTGCTGCTCGGCGCCGTCTCGGGTGCCGCCTGTTTCGTGCTCCTCTACGGGAATGTCACCCTGGCCCGCTGGCTGGCGCCACGGAATGCGCTGGTGGCAGTAGACGAGATGCTGACGCTGCCCAGCCCGGTGCTCCTGGTACCGACGCTGCGCCGGTTGGCCCTGCCGGTGAGCTTGCTCCTGGCCCTCCTCGTGGGCTGGATGACGGCGGGCCGCTGGGAGCTGGTCCTGAAGGCATGGCATGCCACGCCGTTCGGCCTGCGCGATCCGCTCTTTGACCGCGATGTCGCGTTTTATGTGTTTCAGCTACCGCTGTGGAATGCCCTGTATGGTTGGCTCATCGCGGTGCTCTGCCTCACGGGCGTTGCCGTGGTGGTGGTGTGCCTCTGCACCCGCAGTATACGGGTGGCCCCTGATGGCCTCACGTTCACCAGGCAAGCCCGCGGGCATCTCTTGGTCCTGGCGGCGCTACTGCTGCTGCTCAAAGCCGTGGGCTACCGGCTGTCCATGTTCGACCTGCTCTTCTCCCAGCGCGGCGTCGCCTTTGGGGCGGGCTATACCGACGTGCATGCCCAGCTCCCCATCCTGCAGGTGCTGATGTTCTTGACCGGGCTCGTGGCGTTGCTCTGCCTAGTGGCCATGCGCCAGCGCAGCTGGAAACCCCTGCTCGGGGGGGTGACCGGGCTCGTGGCGGTAGCGCTCCTGGGTGGTAGTGTGTATCCCGGGATCATGCAGCGCTACAAAGTGTCCCCCAACGAAATCGTCACCGAGAAGCCGTACATTGACTTCAACATCCGCTACACGCGCCTGGCCTATGGCCTGGATAACATCGAAGAACGGGAGTTTGCGGCGGATCAGACGCTCACCGCGCAGGAGCTGCACAACAATGACGCGACCCTGACCAATATCCGCTTGTGGGACACCCGCCCCTTGCTGGCGACTTACAGCCAGCTCCAGGAAATCCGCACCTACTACAAGTTTACGGATATTGATATTGATCGCTACGTCATCAATGGCGAGTATCGCCAGGTGACCCTCTCACCGCGGGAACTCTCCGCCAAGGATCTCCCGAGCCGCATCTGGATTAATGAGCGTCTGACGTATACGCATGGCTACGGCGCAGTCGTCAGCCCGGTGAATCGGGTGACCCGTGAGGGACTCCCTGAGTTCTGGGTTAAGGACATTCCGCCTGTGGCCCTGGGCGATCTGCGCATTACCCGCCCGGAACTCTACTTTAGCGAGTTGGCCACGGACTACGTGTTTGTGCACACCCGCGCCAAGGAATTCGACTACCCGGCGGGGAACCAGAATGTCTACACCACCTACGCCGGGCAGGGAGGCATTCCCCTGGGGTCGTTTTGGCGTAAGCTGCTGTTTGCCGCCTACCTCGGCGATCTCAAGCTGCTGCTCTCGAATGACTTGACCACGGAAAGCCGGGTGCTGCTGTTGCGCAACATCCGGGAACGCGTGCAGCGTATCGCCCCGTTCTTGCGCTACGACGACGATCCCTACCTGGTGATCTCCGCCACCGGGCGCCTGGTCTGGTTGCTCGATGCCTATACGGTGTCCGACCGCTTTCCGTATGCCATGCCGACGCGTGGGCTCGGCAACTACGTGCGCAACGCCGTCAAAGTCACGGTGGATGCCTACGATGGCACCGTGCAATTCTATATGGTCGATGCAGCAGAGCCGTTGACCCACACCATCGGGCAGATTTTTCCCGGGCTGCTGCAGCCGCTGGACGCCATGCCCGCCGACCTGCGGGCTCACCTGCGCTACCCCGAGGGGCTGTTTCGCCTCCAGGCGCGCATGTATGCCACCTATCACATGCGCGACACCCAGGTATTCTACAACAAGGAGGATCTCTGGAGCCTGCCCGTGCGTCCCCTGGAGGGGCAGGAGCGGGCCATGGAGCCTTACTATCTGATCTTGCGCCTGCCGGGTGAGCCCAAGGAGGAATTTGTCCTGCTCATCCCCTTTACACCCAGCAAGAAGGATAACCTGGCCGCGTGGCTGGCGGCCCGTAGCGACCCACCGCATTATGGAAAATTGGTGGTCTACACCTTCCCCAAGCAACGCCTAATCTACGGCCCGCGCCAGATCGAGGCCCGGATTGACCAGGATTCGTTCATCTCGCAGCAGCTGTCGCTGTGGAACCAGCGCGGTTCGCAGGTCATCCGCGGCAATCTCCTCGTGGTCCCCATCGAGCGCTCGCTGCTGTATGTGCAGCCCCTGTACATTGCCGCCGAGCAAGGCCAACTCCCCGAACTGAAGCGCGTGATTGTGGGGTTTGGGGATCGCATCGCCATGGAGGAAACGCTGGAGGGGGCGCTGGCACGGGTGTTCGGCGATGAGCCCCCACGTGCCACAGGCACAGGAGAGGCGTCGTCGCCGTCGCCTCCAGGCGCCGCGGGGCAGGGGAAGACCCTCTTCGACGCGGCGGATGCTGCCTACACCCGCGCCAGCGATGAACTACGCCGGCTGGGAGAGTTATTGCAGCAACTGCGCAAGGCAGAGCCACGCTAGGGCGGATCGCTTGGCACCGGGAAGAGGCTGGGTGAGACACACCTCATACACACATTGCCACTGGGCACATCTCGCAGAGGATCGTATGCCATCCAAGCAACAAAAATTCTCCATCGGTTATATGCTCATGGCCTTCATGGGGCTGCTGCTCATACAGAGTCTCGTGTTTGCGCCCCCGCGTGAGAACCTGTCCTATCGCGATTTCAAGACGCTCCTCAAGGCGGGGAAAGTCGTCGACATCCTCGTGGGGGAGCACACGATCACCGGGCGCCTGATCACGGAGGGGTTAGAGGGTCTGCTACCGTCAGAGAAGATAGAGGCCCTCCGAAAGTTGGCACCGGGTACCGCGCGTTTCCTGACGGTGAAACTGGATGATCCCACCCTCATTCCAGATTTGCAGAGCGCCGGGGTGCAGTTTCAGGGCCAGATCGAGAGTCGCTGGCTGGGCACCCTGCTGTCCTGGATTGTCCCGACGCTGCTCTTTGTCGCCATCTGGATGGTACTCATGCGCCGCATGGGTCCGGCCAGTGGGCTGATGAGCATCGGGAAGAGCAAAGCCAAGGTCTACGTCGCCCAGACGACCGGGGTAACCTTCGACGATGTGGCGGGCATTGATGATGCGCGCGCCGAACTCATCGAAATCGTTGATTTTCTCAAGCGCCCCGAGCGCTATCGCCGGCTGGGGGGCAAAATCCCCAAGGGGGTGCTGCTCGTCGGGGCGCCTGGGACTGGCAAGACTCTCCTGGCCAAAGCGGTGGCAGGGGAGGCCAACGTCCCCTTCTTCAGCTTGAGCGGCGCCGATTTTGTCGAGATGTTCGTGGGGGTCGGGGCGGCGCGCGTGCGTGATCTCTTCGAACAGGCCCAGGCCAAGGCGCCGAGCATTATCTTCATTGACGAGTTGGATGCCTTGGGGAAAGCACGCGGCATTAGTCCGATGATGGGGGGGCACGATGAGCGCGAACAGACCCTGAATCAACTCCTCGCCGAGATGGACGGCTTTGATACGCAAAAGGGCGTCCTCCTGCTGGCGGCAACCAATCGTCCAGAGATTCTGGATCCGGCCCTGCTGCGCCCTGGCCGCTTTGACCGCCAGGTGGTGATTGACCGACCGGATCTGAAGGGTCGGGCCAAAATCCTCACCGTGCACACGCGGCAAGTGACCCTGGCCCCGGAAGTCGATCTGCAGCAGATTGCGGCGCGCACGGCAGGCTTTGTGGGGGCCGACCTCGCCAAGCTCGTCAACGAAGCCGCCCTGCGCGCCGCCCGTGAAGGCAAGGATGCCGTCACCATGCTCGACTTTGAGGACGCCATTGACCGAGTCGTGGCCGGGATCGAACGGAAATCGCGCGTGATGAACCCCAAGGAAAAAGAACTCGTGGCTTATCACGAAGCCGGGCATGCCCTGGTCGCCGAGTCCCGGCCGCACGCCGACCGAGTGGCCAAGATCTCGATTATCCCACGCGGGGTCGCGGCGCTGGGGTATACCCAGCAACAGCCGACAGAGGATCGCTACCTGATGACGCGCGCCGAACTGCTGGATCGCCTCGATGTGCTGCTGGGGGGGCGTACCGCTGAAGAATTGGTGTTTGGCGATGTGTCCACCGGGGCGCAGGACGACCTCCAACGTGCCACGGATCTGGTCCGGCACATGATCACGCGCTATGGCATGAGCGAGGCCCTGGGACTGGCGACGTTCGAGTCATCCCGGCAAGCCCTGTTCCTGCAGGTGCCGACCGGGGCACCGCGCGAGTATAGCGCAGACACGGCGCGGGTGATCGACGCGGAGATCCGGCAGTTCCTGGAGACGGCGCACACGCGGGTCCGGGCCACCTTAACGGCCAGGCGGGCCAGCTTAGAGTCACTCGCCCGGCTGCTCATCGCGCAAGAGGTGGTTGACCGCCAGACACTTGATCAACTGCTCGCGACGTCTAGCCCGGAGGCAGTCGTGGGCCTCCCCGTGCAGGTGTGAAGCCACGTGTGGCAAGGGGGCTGGAACACGAGCCCCTGCCGTGAGGGTTCGGGGACAAGAAGCGCGTAATGGTCAAGCGGCCTGGAAACGACATGGTACGGTGTCGGCCTGTTCTGTCGGGTTGGTGATACGACAACACAGTAGACACATTGTCACGTTCCGTGACAGCCTGTCCGGACAGGCCAAGGCTCTAGGGAGTTCGCTGCTGCTTGCTCATGACAGGCACGATAGCAAGCAAGGATGCGAGCGCCGGTGACTGGCCAGCCCCAGGAGCACGCAGGCGGAGATCGGCAAGGCTCACCTTGGCCATCGCGATGGCTGTTGCGTCAGCGGAGACCGCGCGGGTATGGCCCGCTCCTACAAAAAAAATGGGCCTCTCCAGCCTCCCTGTAGGAGCGGGCCATGCCCGCGAAGGGGTGCGCATCGCATAGGCTTGTGCAACATGAGCATTGCTGAGTGGAGATGATCCGGCCATGTAGAGAGAGCCTTGGTATAAGAATTGCTGTTCAGGAGATTGCCCGTCACCTGCATCCCTGGCACAGAGGAGATCTGTCCCCTGGCGCCGTATTGTCCCATCCAGGCATCCATCATGGAGGAGCTTGACCATGCCCGAGAACATTGACCCGGCCCGCTGGGAAGCTTTTTGCGATATGTTTTCCAAGCAGCACCATGGGTATGAAGCCCGCATAGAGATTCTGGGCAGTAGTTTTGGGGATCAAGAAATGGCCGCGTGGTTACCATTTTCCGGTCTCTCCTATGATCCGCATCATGCCCAGCTCTTCATCACCGTCGGTGGGATCAGCAGCCACTACCCGGCGCATCTCACCCATAGGATCGATCGGCCGCAGACCCTCGCAGTCCATAATACCCCCGAGGGCCAGGTGAGTGCGTTACACGTGGTATCGGAGGATAAGACCGAAACGTTAGTACACCTCATGCCGCAAAAACAGCTCACAGCCTAGATGTCCATGTCGTAAGTCCTGTGCCAGGCAAGGGTGTCTCGCGGGCCTGGCCCACGCCTCCAGGAAACCCTCGGGCACCGCGCTCTTGTAGGAGCGGGCCATGCCCGCGAAGGTGTTGGACTGGCCGTGTATGTATGCAACAGACATCTCGTGCCTTCACCGAGCTGTTGTGCCAGGTGCTGCCGCCTGGGATCGCCGGGCTCCAGCCCGGCGATCCCAGGAAGGCACTGGCGTAGGACGTACGACATGGACAGTTAGCGTCACACAGGCCATCGGCATCATGCCATAGCCCTCGTGCCAAGGCATGACGGAGGCGAGGGCAGGCCGCGCTTGTATAGGCGAGGAATCCTTGCCATACTTCCCTTTGTACAGCTCCCAATCACAGAGGGGCCTTCTACTCAGGGTGCGCAGCATGAAATCGATCCTCGTTTCCTACCTTTTATGGTTCTTCGGTGGTCCCCTAGGGTTGTATAAATTTTACTTGGGACGCCCCTTTATGGGCCTGTTCTATGTGTTCACCTGTGGGGGCTTGTTTGTGGGGTGGCTGATCGATCTGTTCACGCTTCCCCGCCAGGTACAGATGGCCAATCTCTTGGCACACTATCAACACGAGTCGTCGGGCTCCATCCTCCGCCGTGAAATCGAGTCGGTGCAAGGCGCGTTGTCTGCCCTACGCACTGGCACCCCACACCCCGCCCCCCCGCCTGCGCGTGTGACCCAAGACAGGCAGGGCGCACCGCAGATAACGGATGAAGCGTTGATGCTGCAACTGCTACGTGCTGCGCAAAAACACGAGGGCCGTCTGTCGGTCACGCAGGGAGTGATCGAGACCGGCATCCTGTTTGGCGAGGTGGAGCGCGTCTTGCAGAACATGGTGCAGTCCAATTACGTGTACGTCGATAACGATGCCACCACGGGTGTGGTTGTGTATGTGTTCAAAGAACTCTTTTGACGCCGCGTCTGGCAGCACCCGCAGAGCCTCTCCCAGGAGGCTCTGCCCCGACCCATCTTCCGTGAAGAGAGGCTTAGGCGACTACCACGCGATGATAATGTTTTTTACCGGCGCGCAGTAGTAAGGCGCCCTCATGCAGGTCGGCGCTGGTAATCACCGCCTCAAGCTGCGCCAGGCGTGTGCCATTGAGGGTCGCGCCGCCCTGTTGGATGAGACGCCGCGCGGCACTTTTGGAGGCCGCCAGCCCGGTTTCGACGAGGAGGTCAATCACCGGCACCCCGGCAGCCAGCCGTACCTGGGACAGCGTTGTTTCTGGGACACCGACCAGATCGCCCGTGCCATCGAACAGGGCTCGGGCCGCCTGTTGGGCCGTGTGGGCCGCTGTCTCGCCATGCGTCAAGGCGGTGACGGCAAAAGCCAAGGCCTCTTTAGCCTGTCGTATTGCAGCACCCTGCAACGCTTCGAGGCGGGCAATGTCTTCCAGCGGCAGCAGAGTGTAATAGCGTAAGAAACGTGACACGTCCCGGTCATCGACGTTCATCCAAAACTGGTAAAACTCGTAATGCGTGGTGAGTTCAGCATCGAGCCACACCGCGCCGGCGGCGGTTTTCCCCATCTTTTGCCCGCTGGCGGTGGTGAGCAGAGGGAACGTCAGCGCAAAGGCATCGCCCTCCGCCACGCGGCGAATGAGATCGACCCCAGCCACCATATTGCCCCACTGATCATCCCCGCCCATCTGGAGCAGACAGCCATGACGCTGGTACAGGACGAGAAAGTCGTAGGCTTGCAGCAGTTGATAGTTGAATTCGAGGAACGACAAGCCGGTTTCCATACGCTGTTTGTAGGCCTCGAAGGTGAGCATGCGGTTGACGCTGAAGTGGCGTCCGATGTCCCGTAGAAACTCGATGTACTTCAGCTCCGCGAGCCAGTCAGCGTTGTTGAGGAGCTGCGCGCCATGGTCACCGTCCAGACTCAGGTAGCGTTGCAGCTGACCACGCAGGGCCTGGGCATTCTGCGCAATGGTCTCCGGCGTCAGCATCTGGCGCATTGCGGTCTTGCCGCTGGGATCACCGACCATCGCCGTGCCGCCCCCAAGAATCACCAGGGGCCGATGGCCGGCACGCTGCATATGCACCATCGCCATGATGGTGAGCAAGTTCCCCACGTGCAGGCTGTTGGCCGTCGGATCATAGCCAATGTAAAAGGTCAGTGACTGGGTGCCAAGACGTTGGCGGAGCAGCTCGGGATGGGTGACTTGTTGCACAAAGCCACGGGCCTGCAGTACATCAAATACGTTGTCCATAGTGCTGGGGTATCCCTTCTGGAGGCGTAGCAAAAACCGGCAGCGAGGCGTCTATTATAGCAGATGCGCTCCCCACCGGGCGTCTCCCACCCCCGGAGGAGTAGGCCAGAGAAAAACGCGGTAAAACCACGGCGGATGGGCTACAGTATGGCACCAATGGCGCGTCTCTCTCTGAACAAGGAGTGCATGATGTTTCGCAAAAAGAAACAATGGAAACTCACCAGTCTCGTCGCCTGTGCTGGTTGAGCTTCGAAGATGAGCCCCATGGTGTTGGGGCAAGCGCTGGCCTATTTGCCAGCTCAACATAATCCGCACGTGTTGGTCGATACCTCGACTGCCGACGATGCCGGGGTGTATAAACTCACCGACGAGATTGCGCTGGTGCAAACGGTGGACTTTTTTACGCCCATTGTTGATGATCCGTACACTTTTGGGCGTATTGCCGCCGCGAATTCCCTGAGTGACGTGTATGCCATGGGCGGACGCCCTCTGACGGCGCTCAACATTGCCTGCTATCCCGATAAACTCGACCCCGAAGGCCTAGGGCTCATTCTGAGCGGCGGGCAGGAGCGCGCCACCGCGGCTGGAGTCGCCGTCGTCGGTGGGCATACGGTGATGGATAAAGAACTGAAATATGGCATGTCCATCACCGGCGTGGTGCATCCCGATAGAATTGTCACCAATGCCGCGGCCAAGCCTGGGGACTATTTGGTGCTGACAAAACCTGTAGGGACGGGCATTCTGGCCACGGCCCTCAAACGTGGCAAGGGCACCGCAGCACTGCTCGAACGCATGGCCGAAACCATGTGGACGCTCAACGATGTGGCCGGGCAGGCCATGGTGGAGCATGGCGCACATGCGGCCACCGACGTGACCGGCTGCGGCCTTATTGGGCATACCTGGGAAATGGCCAAGGGCAGCGAGGTGCACATTCGCCTCCACGCCGCCCAGGTGCCGATGTTTGAAGAAGCCCTGGTGTTTGCCAAGCGTGGCTATCTCACGCAGGGTGACGTGAGCAACCGCGAATACACCCGTGGGGTGGTTACCCTCGACGCGGGGGTGTCCACAGAGATGGTGCAGGTGATGTTTGATCCGCAAACATCCGGGGGCTTACTCGTTGCCCTGCCACCAGCCCAAGCCAAGGCCCTGGTGGCGACGCTCCATGCGCGTGGTGTGGACTGTGCGGTGATTGTCGGCGAAGTCGAGGCGGGCGTGAGCGGCATCACGGTCGTACCATAATCCGGGGTACCACTGAGGTCGCCATCATACGTCAGCGGCTTGTGCATCCACAGCGTGCAGTGCGGCACATCGCTTGTAGAGACCTCGGGTAGGATGGGAAAGATCACCGCTTCACAGCGCGCGGCTGCTGAGGTGTAGACGTCCATGTGGCCCCTGGTAAAGAGCCTCTCCGCCAGAAACGCCTCCGGCACGGTGGCTTCCTGGGGCCGGATGTACGAGACCGCGCTGTAGGTCATCCGCAAGCGCTGCTGCACCTGGGCCAGCGTTGTGTCATTGCTCAAAGCCATCTGCAACACTGCTTTCACCCATTGAGCTGCACATCCTCATACGGCCCCGAGAAGGCAAACAGCGGGATCAGCCCCAGCCCAGACACCGCCACCCGTGGCCCGGTGGCGTGCAGGGCCGTCAGTTCCCAGATCGGTAGAAAGCGCGCCTCGTCATACAGCTTGCGCTGCATCTGGTGCAGCAAGGCCTGGCGCCGGGTGCGGTCGCGCTCTGTGGCTTGTTGGGCGTACCAGGCATCTAAGTCAGGGTCTTTGATGAAAGACGCCGTACCCTTGCTGTACACAAAGGCTTCCAGACGCGAGGCCGCGGTGCCAAACGCCCCACTGCCCTGACGGGTCAGGTTTCTGACGGTTTTTTCGATCTGCGCTGCCTGCACCGCCGCGCGTTCCATGGGGCACGTGGTAACGCGGATGCCAATGGCGCCGAGGTCATTGGCCAGGGACTCGACCACCGACGCAAAGGCGCTATCGGTGCTGCACTCGCCGGCATCAAAGCCGTTGGGGTAGCCAGCCTCTTTGAGCAGTTGGCGGGCTTTAGCAGGATCATAGCCCTAGGGCTCGCACGGCAGGGCGTAGTCAAATTTGCTCGGCACAATGCTGCCGGTGATCACCGAATAGCCCAACGTTTCCGCTTCGTTCAGGGCCGGTAGGTTGACGGCGTGATTGGCCGCCAGGCGCACGCGTTGGTCCGACCACGGGGATTTGGGGTCATACTGGTCGATAAACGTCAGCCACTGGTTCGTCGGCGGCACCACGGGTGCGAGTTTGAGCCGCGCATCGCGGCGCACTTCCTCGGCCAGCGACCCGAGGAGCACGTAGACAATGTCGGCCTCCTGGCTTTTGAGCATGGGCGGGACAGCGCTGCGTTGCGTGCGCACCTCAACGAGGTCGCGTTCACGCAGGCGGCAGATGTGCTCGACTTGCGCCAGGAACTCGTCGCGTGGCGTGTTACGGTACCACCGCTCTGGGTCAGAGAAGACAGGGCTCGTATCGGGGACTTGCAAGAGATCTGCGCACCGATTCGCTACCTCTTGTAGAATGCGATGCACTGCATGGTCAGGCAGGCTGTCCAACGGCTGATCGGGCGAGTTGACCGCCTGGAATTGGAAGAGGGCTGGTTCGCGGTCGAGGCGACTGGCACTGAGCACCACGGGCACAATGGTGACATCGTGCTTATCTGCGGCCTGCAACAAGGCGGGCAACTCGACGTTGGCAATGAAATCCGAGGCAAAGAAGGATGCACTGACCAGTAAAATCGCCACGCGGGCCTGCGCCAGGCCCTGTTCAATCTGCTCGCGCCAGCGGTCGCCAGGCTCGATCACCGTATCGTGCCAGAGCACGATGTTGAGTGCGCGCTGGAGCGGCTGTAAAAACGGGAGCAAGAGCTCTAGGCAGTCGCGATCGGCGTGGCTGTAGCTGATAAAGATGCGGTCACGTATGGGCGCCATCCTTCCGCAGTGCAGGTGGGGTGACAGACGGCGGGCATGGTAGTACGAGCCAATCCGGTCAGTCAAATTGGTGGGTAGTGGTTGGTGGGTAGTGGAGATGAGACCTCAAGAAAGGACACCTATGCCCGAAGCATACGCACAACACGAGGCCGTCACAGCCGCGCTCAACCTGGCGCCGCAGATTCAGGCGATTCGCGACGAGCTGGAGAGCACCCACCGCCTGCCAGCGGCCATGGTGCAGGCGATGACGCGGGCGGGGTTGTTCCAAATGTACCTGCCGCAGGCCATGGGCGGCCCGGAGTTGCCGCCGCTGACGGTCTTTCATGCCGTTGAAGCGCTGTCACGGGTCGATGGCTCGGTGGGTTGGTGTAGCATGATCGCCGTGGCCGAATCGTTGTTTGTCGGCTGGCTACGGCCCGAGGTCGGGCGCCAGTTGTTTGGCCAACCACCCGATCTGCGTATGGCGGGCTCTCTGCGGCCTGAGGGTAAGGCGTATGCCGTGGAGGGCGGCTACCGCGTGCGCGGACGCTGGGATTTTGCCAGCGGTATCAACCACGCCAACTGGTTGATGTGTACCAGCGTGGTCATGGACGGCGAGAGGCCACGGCAGACGCCAGCGGGGCTGCCGATGACACGCATCCTGCTAGTGCCGCACAGTGCCGCCAGCATCATCGACACCTGGTCAGTGGTCGGCATGTGCGGCACCGGCAGCCAGGATTTCGTGGTCGAGGACATCTTTGTCCCAGAGGCGCACACCTTCTCGCTGGCCCAGCCGCCAGCAGCGCCTGGACCGCTGTATCATCCACGTGTGCTGTTTGTGGTGGCCTGGACGCCGACGGTGGCCAATGCCCTCGGCATGGCGCGTGGAGCGATTGACACCTTTATCGCCCTGGCCACGCAGGCGCATTCCACCAGTTCCACCACGCTGTTGCGCGACCGCCCGCTGGTGCAGACACAGGTGGCGGAGGCCGAAGCCATCGTCAACGCGGCGCGGGCCTATGTGCTCAGCGCCGTGGGCACGGCCTGGGAGGCGGTGTGCGCTGGGGCTCCCGATCCAGGCCCGGCCATTGCGCAGGCGCGGCTGGCGATCACGCACGGCATGCACGAAGCGCTGCGGGCCGTGGATCTCGTGTTCCACGCCGCGGGCACCAATGCGGTGTATCGCAAGCATGGCTTGGAGCGCTACTGGCGCGATGTGCATACGGCCGTGCAACATGCCGCCGGGCTGCCAAGTCATATCGAAATGGCCGGGAAAGTGCTGCTGGGGCTGCCGCCTGGAGAGATCGGGTGGTGACACTCTCCACCCAAGCTGCGCTCTGGGTGGAGCTTCTTGGGGAAACCCCAAGCTACGTGCATGGTGTCCTCATGAACTACCTGGCTTGGGGCCAGGATACTTAAGGGGATGAACCCATTGGACAGCGTTGGGTACGCTGCGACCTGGCACAAGGACGTGATGACGACCCACGTGCAAGATATTCACGCTGCCAATCACATCACGCGGCGCGGTTTGCCCGCATGTCCGACAGCGGTAGAGCCGTCGGCCCTTGTTCCGTTCCCCACATACGGGACACGTTTGCGAGGTATAATGCTCGTCCACGGCGATGGCCCCACAGGTTTTGTAATCCAACTGCGCGATCAGTCGCGCGTTGCACGCACTGCTGACCTGCTGGGCCTGCCTGCGTCGCAGATGTCGCGCCGCGTCATTAAAGGGCTTCCCGACGTAACAGGTGGCGCCAGGGAACGCCTCAGCCACTTTGCGCGTGGCCTTGTGCGTCAGATCCCGGAGACGGCGATGCGTCTTGGCGAGCATGCGCGCTTTCCGACGTTGCAAGCGCTGCCACTGGCGCGCGCCTTTCGTCTTGGTGCTTTGCGCGTGGCTACACGACGCCAGGCGTTTGTTGCGGTATTGGATGGTGGCTTTCGCCGCGCGTCCACTCACCAGAAGGACCTTGGCCCCGTCCGTGGCCGCGAGCAACGTATTCCCCCCAAGGTCCACGCCAATGACGCACTGTTGGGGCGTGGGCACCTCAGGGATCTCACAGACCAGACGGACGGCCGCCAGACTCAGCCGCACTTCCATCAGGCGTCCAGGCAACGGGACGGGGATGGGGAGACACAGCCGTCCACTCGTGCCATGTGGGAGGGTCAGCCGCCCAGCGCGCAGCCGGGCATCTTGGTTCGTATAGACGACATCGCGGTAGCGCGGCTTCTGCCAGGGATAGCGCGCTTCTGCGTGCCCCTTGGTGCGGAGCTGGCGCGTACTGTGCACGGCCTCGCAGAATTCCCCAATGATTTGTTGGGTACTTTGCGCGCTGAGACCTGCATACCGTCCCTTCGCCCACTGTTGCCAACGGCCCTTGCTGGGCCACTGCAAGCGACGACGGCGCACGCGGCGATGACGCTCGACCAGATCGCCCCACAGGCGCGCGGCTTCCTTGCATGCCGCACCAAACGTGCGCCATTCAGAAGCAGTCCGTGGCATCCAATGAATTTCTATCGTACGATAACTCATGCAATAAGTCTAGCACGTCCGTGGAACAAGCACAACCAAAAACCTGTTGCTGCCGCGCAGCAACGCGTGCTTCACCCTCATCCAAACGCTCCGCGTTCTGGATGGGGCACTGCACACGGCAGCTGGTAGAAAGTATCAATACTATGCTTGCGGGTTGATGCCATCAACAGGTTGCTGTTGGGAAGTTTTTTGCCAGAAACAGTCCCGCATGAAACTCGTCTACCATTTGGAAGGTTCGCTCCAAAACGTCATCAATATCATCGCGGCAACGTTCTCGAAGATGCGCTGCCTGTGCGAGGCGGCGGACCACATCCCTGGTCGGTTCCGGAGCCGCCTCGATCGTCACGGCGGAGGCTGGTGCCGTGCGTTACCGCTACGGTTGCGGCCAGCCAGCTAACTGAACCGCACCTCCTGGTAGCCCTTGGCCGCCACATCGACGGTGGTCCGGCGAAAATGGACGCCGTTGCCGTTGTAGCCCAGCACGCGACGCACGTTGCGGCCCTCGACGTTGCGGTTGACGCCCGTCTGCCAGGAATCCACCTTGCTGGAGAGCAGCGGTTCGGCCGCCTTGAGCACCGTCTCCGTCCACGCCGTCACGGGCTCGGGCCGGGTGTCAATCCGGGTATAGTGGTGCTCCCGCATAAACCGCAGCAGGCCTGTCTGCCAGTTCACGCTGTGTTCGATAGCCTGGGTGATGTTGCCACGTGCGGTATGGGGGCCCAGCACCATCAGCAGATTCGGGAAACCTTCCACGAGCATGCCGAGATAGGTGCGCGGCCCGTCCGCCCAGGCGTCCTTAAGTCGCACACCCTGCGGGCCACGAATGTCGATGCGGTCGTACGCACCGGTCACCCCGTCGAAGCCGGTGGCGTAGATCAGCATATCGCAGGCGTGTTCTTGCTTACTCGTCTTGACGCCGTGCGGCGTGATGCATTCAATGGGCTCGTCATGGATGGTATCGACCAGCACGACGTTGTCGCGGTTATAGGCCTCGAAATAGCCACTCTCCAGGGGCACCCGGCGGGTACCGAAGCCGTGGTCTGTGGGAATCAGCTTCTCCGCCACGACGGGGTTGTGCACGCGCTGGCGAATCTTCGTGGCGATGAAGGCGCTGATGGCAGCATTGGCCTGCTCATCCGTCAGGATGTCGCGGAAATTGCCCATCCAGATGCCAAACCCCGGTTCCGCATACAGTTTTTCCCAGAAGGCCTCGCGCTCCTCCGGTGGCACGCTCAGGGTCGTGCGGGGGTCGGCTTCATGAATAAACCAGCTCGGCGTCTGGGCGCAGCGGGCGTAAATCTCCTCATAGCGGGTCTTAATCGCTGCCATCTCCGCCTGGTTGATCGGGGCATTGTGCAGCGGCGCGGCCCAGTTCGGCCGGCGCTGGAAGACGGTGAGGTGCTTGGCCTGCTTGGCAATTTCCGGGATGGCCTGAATGGCGGAGGCGCCGGTACCGATGATGCCGACGCGCTTGCCGGTGAAATCCACCGGGGTGTGCGGCCAGCGGGCCGTGTGGTAGGCGGGGCCGGCAAAGCGGTCGCGGCCGGGAATCGCCGGCAGCGTATAGGCGGAGAGGATACCAATGGCGGTCATCAGGAACGGCGCGCGCGCCTGGCGTCCATTGTCCAGGGTCACCGTCCAGTGATTTGCCGCATCGTCCCACTGCGCGGCTTGCACGGTACTGCTGCACTCGATATCCCGGCGCAGGTCGAACTTGTCAGCGACGAAGTTCAGGTATTCGAGTGTATCGGGTTGGGGCGAGAAATGCTCTTTCCAGTCCCACTCTTGCAACAGTTCTTTGGAAAACGAATAGCCATAGGTCCAGCTTTCGGAATCGAAGCGGGCCCCGGGATAGCGGT
>SXND01000255.1 GCA_005777235.1 Pseudomonadota bacterium | reverse complement strand
GTCACCGGCGTAAGACTCGCGGCTTGGCCATCCCAGCAACGCGCTGGCTTCATACCGTCTCACCCAGCAAGGTGAGGTGTCGTCGCGGCGGACGGGCAGGAGAACCAGCCCCAGCGGCGCACTGTCGTGAGAGCGCCCGGGCGTCACCGTGGAAGCCGGGGTTCGAGGCGCATGATGTGCCGTCCGGCGATTTTAGGGGAGGTGCAGTGGTGCAAGCGCCTCACGCAGGGGGGCGGGTATGGGCGTGGGCCGCCTCGTGGCGCGATCGACGAACACGTGAATCAGATATCCATCAGCCGCGCTGGTCTCGTCGCTCTGGGCAAAGACGCCGATGTCGTAGCGGACACTCGATGTACCCAGCGTGCCGAGGCGGAGCCCGCACTCGACAATGGCCGGGAAGGCGAGAGGGCGATGATAGGTGCAGTGGCTCTCGATCACCAGCGCCACCGCGGGCGCGCGGTCCGTATCGAGCTGGCCGATGCGGACGAGATAGTCGGTGACCACGGTATCGAAATACCCGTAGTACACCATATTGTTGATGTGGCCATACTTGTCCATGTCGTTCCAGCGGCTCTGGATGGCGAGGAAGTGGGGATACTCCACACGGCGGCGCGGCTGGTGCTTGGTCGGTGCCATGGATACGCTTCTCTTCCGCATGCGGGGGGAGATGGGCGAGACGATGGCACTCGTGGTGCCGTGCGCCGTGTTGTCGCTCTCGATGGCGGCTGGTGCTTTGCTCCGGCACGCCGTGGCGGCGGATCGCCTGTTTCAGCAGCCGGAGGGCGGCCGCCTCAGCGCGGCGCTCCGTGAGCAGAAAGTCACTCGTGTAGCTTTGTGTGTCAACTTCCTAATACTTAAAATACCAGACAATTTTGACTTTAATAGAGGCCTCATCGCGGCGCCAGCTCCCCCACACGGGCCGCTTCTGGCGCGGCAACGCTTCTGCCCGCCACGGACTGTATGTGACGACCCCGCGCGGGATGGTCGCTTAGTCGAGCAGACCCCCACGCGCTGCCAGGAGTGCTTCGACATGCCAAGAGCTCAAAGGCTACGCGACATCCCAGCGCACCCCCCTCAGAAGGATGGCCTGGGGGACATGGGCCCCCGTGACACTGATCGCCCTGGGCGCGCTCCCTCCGGCCTCACCGTTGATCATCGAGGGCGCTCATACCGCACATCGCCTCAGATGAACATTGCGACAAAGCCCGCTGGCTGCCATCGCGTCGCCGGGCGACTGCTCCTGGCAGCCTTTATTTACAGGGTGTCTCCTCCTTGCACGCGCTAATCAGCCAGGTATGGCCAAGGTCACCCCC
This sequence comes from Pseudomonadota bacterium, assembly GCA_005777235.1. Lineage (GTDB taxonomy): Bacteria > Tectomicrobia > Entotheonellia > Entotheonellales > Entotheonellaceae > SXND01. The sequence goes on along the minus strand of SXND01000255.1, from coordinate 9,733 downwards.
ATCCCAACCCGGGAAAGGCCATGCGGCAACGATCTTGGGGTCGACGACGACTTCAATACCTACCGTGAAGAGTGGTATCGCTTCAAAGTTTTCGAATTTGTAGTTCCCGATCTTACGCAAGTGGGCATCCATGGCCTGCGGATCGGCAATCTGCAGGAGATCTTCCCACATTTTGTACAGTTCATCGGTCTCGAACATGTGCACGATGGCCTTGCCCGCATTGTAGGCCGCCAGTTGTGCCTCGACCGCCTTTTTCGACGGGGGCAGGGGCCAGAGATAGCCTTGCATTTTCCGGTCCCGCATGCGTGGCCGCACGGTGGCTGTATAGTCGGTCTCTTCCAATGTCAGATCAATACCGACTTCCCGCAACTGGGTTTGCAAGGCTTCCATGAGTGGGATGAGTTCTGGAGCACCCGGAAAGGGATAGAGCCAGGCTTTGGCCTTAAAACCGGTGGGATAGCCAGCCGCCGTGAGTAAACGCCTGGCCGCCTGCGGATCGTAACCATACATCTCTGGGAAGCGTTTTTCCCAGGTGGGGTCCCAGCCTGGCAGGTCGGGATAAAAACCATGCACGTACATCGGTTTCGCCCGGCCTTTGTACAAGATTTTGAGCAATTCGTCGCGATTGATGGCCTTGTTCATGGCCTGCCGCACCTCTTTCTTGGTCCACGGCACGCTGGTGTCCAGCTTCCCGGTGGTACCACCGCCCTCGGTGAAACGCCCTGTTTTCGGGTCCTCAGTCCCAAAATAGAGCCCCCCGAAGTGGATCTGAATTTGCTGGGCATCTCCCAGACTCTGGATCAGCTTATAGCCTTTGGCGACGAGTGCATCCGACAGATCCCGGTTGACCTCGGTGAGATGCGTCTCCCCGGCCAGGAGCTGCGCAAAGCGCGTCGGCTCTTCCACGGTCCAGGTCATCTGGAGTTCTTTCCAGTCCACCACACCATGCTTCCAATGGGGTGTCGGGGCCCTTGCATAGAGGACGTACCTGCTCAGCTGGCGTTCCTTGAAGATATACGGCCCGGTCCCGGCAGGGTGTGTCTCATAGCTTGCCTCACCCTCTTTGTCCCACTGCGCCTTGCTAAAGATCATGACATTGGACGCATCAGAGTAATAAAACGGCATGTCCAGGCAGACGACTTTGCAGTGCATCACGATCTCGTGGTCATTGACCACTTCAATGCGCTCAACAGTGCAAATGCCATTACGGTACGCCGTGGCTGGGAAGTCTTGCCGGCCCGGGTATTTCTCATCGCACCACAGCGCGTGCGTGTGGACGACATCTCTGGCGGTGAACTCACCATAGCCATGCTGGAACTGTACACCCTTATGGAGCTTGACATGCCAGGAGCGCCCATCGGGGGCCTGGTGCCAGCTATCGGCCAGCCATGGCACATAGCGGCTGGTGTGCGGTTCGATCTCTATGAGCCATTCAAAGGCGGGATCGTGTTGGATATTATGGTCTGGCGAGCCATTGATCCACGGACGCATGTAGTCCAGGAATGGCGTGATCAATCCCATCACCAGACGATCGGCTTTGGCCTTGCCAGCCGGGGCCTGCGCTGCGCCTGTGCCCAGCGTCATGAGCACCAGAGCGGGCACCAGCCACAGGAAAAACTTCCGGCATCGTAATGTCGTCCCCACCACCATTCCCCTCCTTGGTATCAATCAACCAACGCCATAGATGCGGTAACGCCACAGCGTCCGTGGGACCATGCCATCGCACGGCAACCCGACTATGTACCCCAATACTTTAGACGAGACGATGAGTCATCAGTGTGCGTTTCCTGTCCTGGCGATGTCAAGTCCAAATTTGTTGTGCCCTGCGCGGCCATGGGCCCTGCGATGGTGCGCTTCAGGTGTGTATCCTGGCGTAGCTTATGGTAGTAGTGACACACGCGATGTCTGTTGCATCAATGCATGGCCAGTGGGCAGGTTTGCTCTGGGAGCGCCACGCTCCAGGGTGGCTGTTGGCTGCTGGGGTGGAATCTGATGCTCCCAGGGGAAGGGGATTGGCGCAGCGAAAGTATAGGCAATGCACCCGGCCTTTTCCCCCGCCCGCGCCGGCTGCTGCCGGGCTGCTGGGGCTGAGGCAAACGCGATGAGCGCGGCCTGAAGACGCTTCCGGGCTGGGGGAGAGCGGCACTCCTCGCGCGCGTAGGGCCTTGGGGCACGCAGTCGCTAAACATAGCGTATGGGTGTGGGTGCCGCAAAGCCGCAGAGTCTGTAGAACACTGTGCAACGACCTCGGTGGCCTGGCGCACGGGACCAGGAATCACCTAGAGCTGCTGCGTACGGTGCACACCGCGTGGGACGGATTGTAGAAGTGTGCGATTGTTGGGGATATGGTTCTTCGGTCGTGCCTCCATCATGCCCTCCATAGGCAAAATGCCCACTGTGGCTAGCGGCGGTGTACACAGTCCGGCCTGAGCGAGGCTCTCGACAGCCAGCGACCATGCCCCTGCTGGCTGTCGAGAGCCTTACACTGTGCGGAGAGAGTGCGGAGAGACCCTCCCGACCTGAGAGACGCCGACCGTGCCGATCCCGCTAGCGCTCGGCCAGTGGAATGGCCAGAGAAACGCGGAATGTCTCGCCAATGCTCCGGGCGATGTGCCCGTGGCCAGTCACATCTTCAGCGATCAGCACGTCCCCAGGGACGAGCCGTCGCTTGGAGCCATCAGCCGTCTCAAATTCTGCTATCCCGGACAGATTGACCACATACTGCAGTCGAGGGGCCGTGTGGTAATCGGAGAAGGACGGGGAGGGACGGCAGTTCAAGGTGACTGGTCCATCCCCACGGTTGTTGACGATGGCGGCAAATTGGTCGGGGGTCACGTCCTCAAAGTGCGATTCACCGTCAGCACCGGTATACACGCGGACGATCTGCATTAGTCATACCTCCTGAGTAAGGACTGTTTTCATGCGGACAGGCACACACCTGTCCATGCGTTGGGGACACGCATCGGGCCGCACGCCCACCATCAGGCGGGCTCGATAAACCGTCCAAGCGTGACGGGCTCAGCCATGATGCAGCTCCGGCGTTGTCGTGTTGGTCTGCTTCTTCTGCAAGGCTGCGAGGATGGCGCCTGGCGACATGGGCAGCCGGTCCATGCGGACGCCCACCGCCTGGTAGATCGCGTTGGCTACAGCCGCTAACGGCGGGATGATGGGGGCTTCCCCCACCCCACGGAGTCCAAAGGGATGCCGGGGATTCGGCACCTCGAGAATGACGGTGTCAATCATGGGTACGTCCAGGGACGTGGGCATGCGATAGTCCAGGAAACTGCCATTGGCCAGTGTACCATCTGCCGTGAAAAAATACTCCTCATTCAGCGCCCAGCCAATACCCTGCACCGTGCCGCCCTGCATCTGGCCTTCCACATAGGCGGGGTGGACCGCCAGCCCCGCGTCGAGAAACGTGGTATAGCGCAGAATCTGTACCTTCCCCGTCTCCGGGTCCACCTCCACGTCCACAATATTCCCAGCAAAGATGGGGCCCACCCCGGTAGAATGGGCCGAGGCCGAGCAGGTGACTGCCCCGCCGGTGCTCATGAGTTTCCCCGCCAGCTCCTGGAAACTGAGCCGTTCCGCCGGATGCGTCGTACAGGTAAACACGTCGTCGTTGTAGACCACATCTTCGACCGGTTTCCCCCACAACAAGGCCGCGCGCGCCGCCATCTGCTTCCTGACCTCCTCTGCGGCGGCAATCGCCGCCAGGCCGGTATCGAAGGCAATACGGCTGCCGCCCGTTGTCGCCGTATACCCAATAGTATCGGTATCGACCACGGTGGGGACGATGGCCTCCGGCTGCAAGCCCAGAACCTCAGCCACTTGCATGGCCACGGCGGTCCGGGTGCCGCCGATATCGACCGAACCGGTAATGAGGTTGAGCGTGCCATTGCTGTTGACATGAATCGTCGCGGAAGAGGACTGCCCCCCTTGCCAACGGAAGCCCACGGCCAGACCCCGCCCCTGGTGAGGGCCTGTGAGGGGGGCATCGTAATGCGGATGGGCCAGCATCGCTGCCTCCAGTTCCCGACAGCCGAAGGGTGCGTGTGGGGCACCATTGGGCATCAAGTCGCCGGCCTGCACCGCATTGCGCAGCCGGAACTCCATGGGGTCCATGCCGAGTCGCTCCGCTAGTTCGTCGATGACCGTCTCGACGGCCAGGGTCGCCTGCGATTGCCCGGGCGCCCGATACCCCTGGGCTTTCTGCTTGTTACAGACGACATCGTAGCCATCGACCAACAGATGCTCGATCTTGTAGGGGCCCAAACCGGTTAACGCGCCGCCGCCCACCGGCGAGCCGGGAAAGGCGCCTGCTTCAAAGGCGAGATAGAGCTGAGCCGCCGTAATGGTGCCATCCTTCGTCGCGCCTATTTTGGTGCGCATATGCGTCGCGGAGGAGGGACCAGTCCCCTCAAAGACCTCCTGACGAGTCATGACGATCTTGACCGGACGCCCGCTTTTCTTGGCGAGCATCGCCGCGACCGGATCGAGGTAGGTCACGGCCTTCCCCCCAAAGCCGCCGCCAATTTCCATGGGAATGACTTTGACCTGGGATTCGGGAATACCGACAATGGCGGCGGTGGACGACCGAATCGCGAACGCGCCCTGGGTACTCGTCCAGATGGTCACGTGGCCATCGGTCGACCAGGAGGCCGTGGTGACGTGGGGTTCGATGTAGCCATGATGGACCGACTGCGTGGTGAACTCCCGTTCAACGATAACATCTGCCTGGCGAAATCCCGCCTCCACGTCGCCACGCTGGTGCTGAATATGGCCGGCGACATTGCTCTTCACCCCGGTGTCGTCCCCACGGGCAAAGCGTTCGACCCGGAAGCGCGTCGTCATGTCTTCATGCAACAATGGCGCGTCGGGCTGCATCGCATCGTGTAGGGTGAGCACCATGGGTAGGATCTCATAGTCCACCTCAATGAGCTGCAGCGCCTCTTCGGCAATGTGGCGGTCAGTGGCGGCTACGGCGGCCACGGCGTGGCCCTTGTAAAACACTTTGTCCCAGGCAAGGACATTCTCCGCAATCATGCGAGCATTGCCCTGCAACTGGGCAAAGTCGATGCCGCTCTGCGCCATGATGGGAAAGTCTGCGGCAGTGACCACGGCCCGCACCCCGGGTAGGGCTGCGGCTTTGCTCGTATTGATGGAGCGAATGCGGGCGTGCGCGTGGGGGCTGCGGAGAATCCTGCCATGGAGCATCCCGGGAAGTTGGATATCGGCGCCGTATCTGGCGGCGCCCGTGACTTTGTCTACGCCGTCGTGACGGATCGGCCGGGTGCCCAGCACACGGTAGGCCCGTGGGCGATCATGCTCTCGCTGTGTCGTGGTTGGCATACGACTTCCCTTCTTCTTGAGGTCGGTAATGTGAAAAGGCGTGGCTCCTACTGTCACCCCAACGCGAGCCAGGGCTTCGTCCCCTGCCACTGGTTTGTGTGCCAGAGACGTAAAGAGCCGTCTACGCCTCGGCCACTACAGAGTTCCTGAGGGTGCCAATCCCACTGATCTCAATCTCCACCACGTCCCCTGGTCGCATGTTCGGGGTGGCGCCCTCCGCCCCCAGCCAGACGACATCCCCTGGGTGGAGCGTGCTGTAGCGGCTGATCTTCGCAATGTGGCTGGCCGCGTTAAAGAGCATGTGCCTGGTGTTGAATCGGATCTGGACCTGGCCATTGATCCGGATCGTCGTCTCCAGGTTGTTGGGGTCGAGATCTGTGGCGATCCAGGGGCCCATAGGCTTGAAGGCATCTGAATTTTTCGCCCGCCAGAGGGAACCGTCCTGGATCTGCCAGGTACGCTGGCTGACGTCGTTGCCGATCGTATAGCCCAGGACACAGCTCAGGGCATTCTCTGCTGACAGGTGCCTGGCTTTCTTGCCGATCACGGCCACCAGTTCCCCCTCCACCTGGAACTCGTCCGACGCATCTTTGGGTTTGATGATGGGTTCGTCATACGCGATGAGGGCGTTGTTGGTGCGGTAGCCGATGCCGGGCTCGGTGGCGACGCGGGGTGGGGTGCCAGAGTACTGGGCCCACCACTGGACATGTTCTGGATAATTAAGCCCACCGGCATAGAACGTCGGCGGGATCACTGGCACCAGGAGCTTGACGGCGCTCAGAGGGTAGGTGGTCGCGGTTACAGTGTAGGTCTCGAAGGGGGTACCGGAGACCGCGATCACGCGCACCTCGTCCTCCACGATCCCATAGCTCACCGTGTCCCCGATCTGGAAGCGGCACCACTTCATACCCTGTTCCTCCTTCTTCGATTGATGATCGACAACATACCTGACGCCTCCAGGCAGGCCGGCGCCTCTCTCAAAGCTGCGCCGCCTGCGATGCCTGTACCATTATAGCGCTTTAGCGTCACGGTATCAGCCCTCTGTTTTCCACCGGTGTTGATACTGTGGCCGGAGGTGTTTCAGGGCTGTGAATCTGCTATATGCTATTAAAATCTAAATAGAATATAAAAATCAGAATGTTAACACTCGGCTCGTCGAGAATCAAATACTTGATTAATCTATGGCCCTTGCACGCGTGCCATAGTCGCGCACCCCGCTAGGGACGCGCCTCGCCCAACGCCCTCGGTGGGCGTTGGGGCCTTGAGGGCATGCAGCACCCTTGGCCTCCGGGTAGGGTAGGGTAGGGTAGAGCTGGCGGGACCGCATACTCCATGGCCCACACGCTCGCAGGCCAACGCCTCGCGACCACATGGCTGGGATCGTCGCACGGCTGGCTACCGGACTGGGCGGGTTCACCCTTCTCAGGTCAAAAAGCCGATTGTCGATGCCAGAGTCTGCTGTTGACGTCGTGTGCGTCTCGTGCTAGGCTGACGTAAGTTCTTTTCAAACATGGAGAAACACAGGAGGCGCCTCATGGACTTTGGACTGTTCACCACGTGGAATGCCGTGTACGTTGGCGACAAAGTGCCCTGGGACCCGGAGTATCACGGCGGGAAACTTCTGGAGGAGGCGGCGTACGCTCAAAATTGGAAAGAGGTGCAAGCGGTCGAGGACATGGGGTGGGACTACATCTGGCTGGGCGGTGGCCACTTCTCCACCCAGGGGAGTATGGACCCGCAGCCGCTCCTGCTGTCGGCGGCGGTTGCGAGCCGTACGCAGCGGATCAAGATTGGCACCTCCATCCACCGCCCCATCCTCAAACGGCCCGGCGATACCGCCTCCCCGCGGGCGCTGCCGCATGAACGGTACGCCTTTGACCAGCTGATGCTAGAAGACCCCTTCCAGGTGGCGGAGCAGGTGGCCATCGTGGACCAGCTCAGCCATGGCCGGTTTCTCTACGGCGCCGGTGGGCGGACGCGCGGCAATGACGCCAAGCGGGAGCACTTCTTTGAGTTTCTCGACGTCTTGAAACAACTCTGGACGGAGGACCACTTTACGGGCTTCGAAGGAAAGTACTATAAGTATCCGGCCTTCTACGAGTCCTACATGAATATCCCCAAGCCCGTGCAGAAGCCCTATCCGCCCATGTTGCTGCCCGTCGACAGCCAGGAGAGCTTCGAGCCGATGGGTACCCACGGCTACCGCATTGCCATCGGTGGCGGGACGTCGCCCCACAACCTGCGTGGGTACACGGTCCTCAAGAACGATGTGCAACGCTACCGGCAGGCCTGGAAAGACGCGGGGCACCCCGGTGATCCCACCACGGTGGTCCGTATGCCGACCCTAGTGGCCGAGACGAAGGCGGAGGCCCAGCGCCTCACGGAGGACCTTATGGGTCTAGCCCGGCGCTACTACAGCGGCAGGGCGGGCATCGGCAGCACCGACGCCGGTTCGGCTAGCCCCGAGACCGTGGCCGACGCCAACCTGTTTGGGACGCCGGAGGAGGTGGTGGAGGGCATCCATTTTCTCCAGGAACACTTCAGCGCCGACGAGATCATGTTTGAAGTCAACTGGACGGCCTCGGTGCCGCGGGACGTGGTGATGAACACCATGCAGCTTCTTACCGACAAGGTCATCCCCCAGTTCAAGTAACACGGGAGGCCGGCTGCTGGCGTGCGGCCCGGCAGGGGGCGGAGCATCGTAACACCTGGGCCGCCCGCTTCCGTCGTCTGGCCCGTGACTACACCCAGTTGGCAGAGACACCCACGGGTTGGCATGTCGTGGCTTGTGCGAGCGTGATGCGCCAACCCGTGGCGGTTCTTATGGGGTAAAGTGCATAACACACTCTAGACGTCTATGCTGTAGACCTTCGCCGCCGTGTCATGGAACAGCGCCGCGCGTTCGGCAGGCGTGTAGGCCCGGGAGAGGCGTTTGAACGCATTGTATAGCACGTGATAGGAAAAGGAGACTTTGTCCGGCGGAAAGTTACTTTCGAACATACAACGCTCCGGACCGAATTGCTCAATGCAGTACTGCATCCACGGCGCCATGTCTGCGGCCAAGGCTTCCGAGCCGATGGGCACCGCCCTGGTATGCCAGTCGAACCCCATGCGGGGCATGCCCATGCCACCAAGTTTGAGGGTGATATTGGGACAGGCCGCCACCGCGGCGATCCCGGCACGCCAGGCGGCTTTGACCTCGTCCTCCCGGTTGGCGTACATGCCTACCCGATTGAGCGCACCAATGTGGTTGAGAATGATCGGCAAATTTGGCACGGCCCGGGCGAAGTCGGCCACTTCCGGCATCTGGGGAAACGAGATCATGATATCGAGGGAGAACCCCCTTTGGCTCAAAACCTTTGCGCCTTCCCGGAAGGTGGTGTTAGCCAGGATGCCTTCGCTCTCCCGGTTGTCCACCGCGGGGTCTGGACTCCAGGTGACGTTATGCCGGATGCCCCGAAACCGGTTGGGGCTGGCCGCCTGTAACGCGTCCAGGACCGGCGCCACGTGGGCCCCGAGCTTCAAGTCGGCATGGCCGATGATGGCGGCGGCGGCGCGGCTGGGGCCGTAGATCCCACTCGCACTCGCCGCCGCCAGCCCCTGGACGAATTCCACCTCCCCGACGGGACGCATTTCCACCGGACCGTCTGGGCGATACATCGAGCGCGCTTCGAGGAACACCGTCGACCGGACGTTGTGCCCGCTGGAGATGTCGGCATACAACTCGTCAAGGAAATAGCGTTGGTAGGGTATACTCTGCAGCCGTCGGTCCCAAAAATGGTGATGGGGGTCGCAGATCGGGAGCTCGGGTTCGAGCGTTGGTTCCTGGGTTAAAGCCAGCCAGTCATTACCGCCGTATGGCATAATCATGCCTCCGTTCTCTTGTTGCCATGCTCGGGAACGTCACGTCGCACGCACCGGCCAAGCCGGTGGATACGGCATTGTAGCGCCGGAACCGTGGGCACACAACCCTGAGAAGCGGAGTGGATGGGCAACGGAACGGGAGTAGGCGCCCGCCGGGCCACGTGGGGGACGGGCCACCTCGCTACTGGACACGACCGCTCTCTGCGACTATCTTTACCGTGCTGCCGTGTGTCCCCCAGGCGCTGCCGTCGTAGACGGGGGGCACGAGGACAGCCCAACACGCGCGTGTGCCCAGGCCATCCATGGTCAGGTGCACGCCTTACGTCCTGTGCACAGGAGACCGCCCGCATGCCAGCAGCTTCTCTCGTTGCCGTACCGCCTGCTTCCCTGCACGTCCCCACCTATGATGCGATCGTGATCGGCGCCGGGATTTCCGGCATGTTCATGCTCTACCGCTTGCGCGAGCTGGGCATGACGGCGCGGGTCTTCGAGGCCGGCACCAATGTCGGAGGCACCT
>SXND01000254.1 GCA_005777235.1 Pseudomonadota bacterium | reverse complement strand
TGGCTCGATGGCCAGGAAATTACCCAGTTCACCTACTTCCAGCAGGCCGGTGGGCAGGCGCTGGAGCCGGTCTCGGTAGAAATTACCTACGGGCTCGACCGCATTGCCCTGGCGCTCCAGGGTTTGGAGAGCGTCTGGAGCATGGACTACGGCGCGGGCATTCCGTATCGCGACTTGTTACTGGCGAGTGAAATCGAGCACTGCCGGTATTACTTTGAGGTTGCCGACGTGGACGCCTTGAAGCACGTCTATGACACCTACGAACGCGAGGCCCGGCGCTGCCTGGACGTGCAACTGGTGGCCCCAGCCCACGACTACAATCTCAAATGTTCGCACCTGTTTAATGTCCTGGACACACGCGGGGCCATTGGGGTGACCGAGCGGGCCAATTATTTCCGCCGTATGCGCACCATTGCGCGCGAGGTATCGGCGCTCTACGTGGCGCAGCGCCAGGAGCAGGGCTACCCGTTGCTGCAACACGGCCACACACCGGAGAGCCCCGCCGCCATTCCCGGCCCAGTCGCCACCCTACAGGCGGACAGTCCGCAGCCGTTAGTACTTGAAATCGGCAGCGAAGAACTCCCCGCCGATGACCTCACCACGGCGTTGGCGCACCTGCGCAGCGCCTTTCCGGCCTTCCTGACGGCGCTCCGCCTGGGGTATGACACGGTGATCGTGCACGGCACGCCGCGCCGCCTCGTCGTCACGGTGTCGCAACTTGCCCAGCGCCAGAGCGACCTGGAAACCGTGGTCAAGGGACCGCCGGCCAATCGGGCTTTTGACGACACGGGCCAGCCTACCCAGGCGGCACGGGGCTTTGCCCGTAGCCGTGGGGTCGACGTCAGCGCCTTGCACATCATCGACGATGCCAGTGGACGCTATGCTGCCGCCGTGGTGCATGAGACGGGCCGCGCCGCCATTGAGGTACTGGCAGAGGCCTTACCTGGTTGTCTGGTAGGCCTGACCTTTGGCAAGAGTATGCGCTGGAATGCCACCAACGTCGCCTATAGTCGACCATTACGCTGGCTCGTGGCGCTCTACGGGACCGAGGTCGTCCCCTTCACCTACGCTGGGGTGCCCAGTGGACGCATCAGCCGTGGCCTGCGTCCGTACGGCTCCCCGCCCATCACCATTGACAGCGCGGCGCACTACGACCGCCTCATGCCAGAGCACCACATCGTCACTGACGTGGCGACCCGGCAGGCGACCATCACGGCAGAGGCGCACGACCTGGCCACACGCCACGGTGGGGTGTACCGTGAGGATGCCGAACTGCTCGCCGAGGTGGCGAATCTCGTCGAGTATCCCACCGTCCTGTGCGGCCGTTTTGCCGAACGCTTCCTGGCCTTGCCGGCAGAAGTCCTGGTGGCGGTGATGAAAAAGCACCAGCGCTATTTTCCACTCTATGCCCCCGATGGCGCACTGCTGCCGTACTTCCTCACCGTCCGTAATGGCGACGCCCTACACCTCGACACCGTGACGGCCGGCAACGAGCAGGTGCTGCGGGCCCGCTTTGCCGATGCGGAATTTTTCTACAAGCACGATATCCAGCAGCCACTGGCGGAGAGGGTTCCGCAGCTGGCGACCCTGATCTTCCAGGTGAAGCTCGGCTCTATGCTGGATAAAGTGCAGCGCCTCGAACGCGTGATCCCCGGCATGGCGTCTGCGCTGGGACTGAGCGCTGCGGAGCGCGCCGTTGCCCAACGTGCGGCCACGCTCTCCAAGGCCGATTTGGCCACGCGTATGGTCGTGGAAATGACGTCCCTGCAAGGCATTATGGGTGGACACTATGCTCGCCTGAGCGGAGAATCGGCGGCAGTCGCGGCCGCGCTGGCCGAACAGTATCACGCCGTGAGCCGCACCCGACCGGGTCTGGCCCTGGCGCTGGCCGATCGGCTCGATAGTTTACTGGGTCTGTTTGCAGCGGGCCTGGCACCGCGAGGCTCCAACGATCCCTTTGCTCTGCGCCGGGCCGCGCTGGGGGTGATCGACAATCTCGTCACCAACCGGGTGGCCTTTGATCTGCGGCAGGCGCTCGCCGCCACGGCCACCCTCATGCCCATGCCCAGTGACGCGGACACGATCAGTGCAGTCCTCGGGTTTATCCAGGGGCGGATGGAAGGCGTCTTGCGCGAGCGTGGCGTACCCGCGGCGGTGGTCCGGGCCGTGCTCGCCGCTCAGGGACACAACCCGTATGCCGCGAGTGAGGCGGCTACGGCTTTGGCAGCAGCCATCACAGCGCCAGATTGGCAGGAGGTGCTCGATGCGTACTCACGGTGCGTGCGCATGACACGCCAGCTCCCAGAATCCCTGGCAGCGCACCCCGAGGCCTTCACAAGTCCGGCAGAAACGACGCTGTGGCAAGCGTACCAGGCCGTGGTGGCGGCGCACGATGGCACGGTCACCTGGCTGGTCGCTTCTTTACGGCGTCTCGTGCCCGCGATTACGGCGTTTTTTATCGACGTGCTAGTCATGGACGAGGATCTGGCCGTCCGGCACAATCGCCTGGGGGTGCTGCAACACATTGCCAGCCTCCCTCGCGGCATTGCCGATGTGGCGCAATTGGAGGGTTTTTGAGGCCAGCGCCGGTCACAACGCCCGTGGCTGCTGGGCTTGTCCCTCAGCCACACGGACTTCATAACACGGTTCACACAGGGTCTCACCCCAGGTTTGGCCAGTGTACCACATGTCGAGGCCCTCAGCGCCACAGCGGCTGCAGGTGGTTCCCAGGTCCACGGTCTGCGCCATCTCGCGCCGGGTCAGGGTGGCCACCAGTTCGAGGGCGCGCTGCGCTTGCGCGTCAGGATGGGCCTGCAGGAACGTCATCGCCACTTGGTGCGCCGCGGCTTCGCCGTGAAAAATCAGCCCCTCGATCAGTGCAAGGGCGGCGGTCGCAAAAGCGGCGGGGTCATTGCCCGGCAGCACGAGGGGCCCCGTGGCTTCCAGCCCACCGGCCAGGGCCCAGAGCCAGAGCAGCGCCTGGTCCACACGCGCATCAACATCCAGGTGGGCGACTCCGCCTTGCGGACAGCCCTGACTGGCCAGCAATTGGGCCGCGATGGCGTACTGCCGCGCCTCAGCCGTCGGCTGCCGGACGGTGAAGTAGTGCACGCCAAGCGAATACAATTGCACACAGGCTTCGTGCATCTCCCACTCGGGATGCCCTGGCCAGAGACACCCGCTCCATTCTCCGTGCTCAATGGTGTCCAGGACGGCCTCTGGCGCGGCGTCCATCAACCGTAGTAACGTGGCAGTGTCGAGAATCTGAAACATCGCCTCTCCTCACCGGGATATCGGTGTCCGTGATCGAGGGTCGTGGACGGCATGAGCGTCCCATCTTGGTGCTGGTGTTGTCAAGGGGAATGCCGCAGTCGGCGTGGCGTGCTGGAATGAGGCAGAGGTGTAGGCTCTGTGCACGCTCTCCCGCACTCCGGCGCCACGGTCACCTGCCCACACGGCCCCGCTTGCCCTGGCCTGGGCTTTCCGCTAGGATAGCCGGCATGCACCTTCTACCCACCCTGTCATACAAAGGACGTCAGGATGATCTACGAAGTCCGCACCTATACCCTGCAACCTGGCAAAGTGGCGGCGTTTGAAGACTGGTTTGCCAAGCGTCAAACGCTGCGGGAGCAACATTCGAAGCTCGGTGCCTTCTGGCACACTGAGCTGGGGACGCTGAATCAGGTCATCCACGTCTGGCCGTATGACGACTTGCAGCACCGCATGGCTGTCCGCGATGCAATGGCCAAAGACACGGCGCTACAGCAGATTGCTGGCGGACGCGAGTTGATCGTGGCCATGGAATCCGAAGTGATGACCCCGGCGCCGTTCATGCGCCCGTTGGGCAGCACGAGCTACGGCACGGGCAACGTGTACGAAATGCGCATTTACACCCATGCGCCGGGGAACATTCCCGCCGTAATTCAAGGGTGGTCCGCAGCCATCGCCTATCGTGAGCAATTCTCGCCCCTCGCGGCCTGCTGGTATAGCGAGACAGGTGGTCTCAACAAGTTTGTGCACGTGTGGGCCTACAAAAATCTCCTCGAGCGCGCCCACGTGCGGGCAGAATCCCGGAAAGATGGGCGCTGGCCGGCGCAGACCGGCGTGCGGCCCGTCCAGCAAGAGAACAAGATCCTCATTCCCGCGGCGTTTTCACCCTTGCAGTAAGTCCTACCCCTCCGGCTGAGTATCACCACGTCTCTACGCTATCCCACGAGGTCCGCGTGCCGCAGGCCTCGTGGCCCCTGGCGCCCGGCCTGGCCTGTCTGCCCTTTTTTGTCTTGCCCTGCGTGCTCCTGCCCGCGAGATCGTTGCGCAGAGAGGTGGAGAAAATCATGCCTCTAGAGACGGCTTAAACACTTGATTTCTAAGGTGTCGATAGGAAAATGGCCTTTTTTTCTTGACCTTTGTGGTGTCCTCATGTACGCTAGCCATGTCTTACAGGCGAAGAAGCATGTAAGGATGTGTCGGGCTTTGATCTATGCGGGTGTGAGCATCATGTATATCTTCACCATGGTATCAACACAGGAGAAAACACGTATATAGATGCAGAACCCCGCGATTTGTGGGGACATGAAGGCATCCCGCACCACCACAACAAGTAAGTAAAGGAGGAACTCCATGAAGAGAGTTCATTATCTTTTCGTGTCGTCCCTCAGTGGCTGCTTGCTCGTGGCAAGTTTCTTGTCATCGTGCACCAGCATCCAAGGACCATTCGCCATGGTTCCGTTCCCCGAGGCGCCTGCTGAGGCTTCGCCCACGCTGTCGACACCCATCGCGGTGCAACAGGGTATCGCTTCTTGGTATGGTAAGCCGTTTCACGGTCGGCGGACCGCCAGTGGCGAACGATACAATATGTATCACATCACCGCTGCCCATCGCACTATGCCTCTTGGCACGTATGCGCGCGTCACCAATCTCAGTAATGGGAAGGCTGTCCACGTCCGTATTAATGACCGTGGCCCCTATGCGCATCGTCGCATCCTTGACCTCTCCTACAGTGCAGCCCGTCAGCTTGACATGGTGCAGAGAGGCTCAGGCCGGGTGCAGGTCGAGTTTTTCGCCAAAGCTCTCCCTGCCGCACCCGTCTCGGCCCCGTCCATCCCGGCGCCGTCCGTGGCGCTGGTCGAAGACCGACCTCACACCATGCCGATACTGCCCGTCGCCAGTGTCCAACCGTTTACGGTGCAGGCGGGAGCCTACCACACCCCGGCAAATGCCGTACGGGCCCAGCAAGCGTTGCTGGATATGTATCCGCAGGTATCGGTCAGTTTGGCACCTGAGGCAGCCCAGGCGCTTCACCGTGTCCGGCTTGGCCCATTCGACCAGCGTGCGGAGGCGGAGCGTATCGTGCGGGCGGTGCGGGCACGTGGTTATGATGCGATGGTGGTGTCGCTGGCGCATTAAGCGCCAGCCTGCGGGCACGGCCAGCCCCGTGCCGTGTGGGCCTGGCCGTGTAGGCTAGACGAGGACACTGTCCGGCGCGGTCGTCGGGACGTGGACGCCATCGTGACGACAGAGATCGTCAAAGCCGCGGCGGAGTTTCGCTGTCAGTGGGCCGGGCTGCCCTGAGCCGATTGTTCGGCCATCCAGGCGCACCACCGGGACGACTTCAGCCCCCGTCCCGGTCATAAAGCATTCCTCCGCAGTATACAGATCATAGCGTGTAAACAGGCCCTCTTCGGTGGGCACGCCGAGCCTCTGGGCAATTTCCAGCACGCTATCACGGGTGACGCCTTGTAGGGCACCAGCGGCGGTAGAGGGGGTGTAGAGACGGTCCTGGCGGACGAAGAAGATATTGTCAGCGGTGCATTCAGCCACATACCCTTCCTGATTGAGCATCACGGCTTCGAGGGCGCCAGCCTGCTGCGCTTCGATTTTGGCCAGAATGTTATTGAGGTAGTTGAGCGTCTTGATACGCGGATCGAGCGCGGCGCTGGAGGTGCGCCGTGTGGCGACCGTCACCAGTTCCAACCCCTGCGTATACAAATGGGCCGGATACAGGCTGATCGTGTCCGCAATGATCACCACGGAAGGGTGCGGACAGTGCCGTGGATCTAAGCCCAGATCCCCAGCCCCGCGTGAAATCACCACCCGCACATACTGATTCGGCAGCCCACGCCGAGTCACGGTTTCGACAATGGCTGCGTGCATCTCCCCCAGGCTGAGCGGCAGGGTCAGGAGAAGGCACTGCGCCGAGTGATGCAGGCGCTGCAGATGCTGCTGCAGACGAAAGATATTGCCGTCGTAGACTCGAATCCCTTCAAACACGCCATCGCCATATAAAAAGCCATGATCAAACACGGAGATGCGTGCCTCTACTGCGGGCACAAACGCCCCATCGACATACACGTGCATCGTACGGTCTCCTCCATCTGTTGCCCTCGCTACGTGGCGCGAGGGCCCTATCGTATGGCCGTGAAGCCTCATTCACGGCACCAGAGCCGAGATGTGCTCGGCAGTGCGCACTAGGGCCGGGAGCAGGGTGGCATACTGCAACGCCGGAGAGCTCTGCGCAAAAGGGTCATGGCGCTGCGGCCCCGGCATACGGCTGTGCGGCAGCACCACGGCGAGGGCAGCGGTGAGTTCCTGGCGGCGATTCCACACGGGAACCGCGAGGCAGGAGAGATCAGGAAGCCAGGCGTCGTGACTGACCACAAAGCCCTGTTGGGCGATGCGGCTGAGTTCCTGGCGCCACCCGGCGCGCCAGCGCTCCGGGGGTACGACGCTCTCGGTTGGCGCGAGGGCAGCAAGGAGGGCCTCACGCTGTGCGGCTGGACTGCACGCCAACCACACCTGTCCAAGCGCCGTCTGGCGCAACGGTAATGCTGTCCCGAGCTCCGGGGCCATGCGCAGCCCCTGGCTGGGCTCGGCACGCTCCACGATGAGCACACTCACCTCACACAACACCCCCAGCACTATCGTTTCCCCCAGTTCCTGTGCCAAGGCGGCCATGAGAGGCCGCGCTGCACGGCGGGGCGTAAACAGCTCAGCGGCCTGGAGCCCCAGACGCGCCAGGACAGGCCCCAGGGCATAGCGGCTGGTGTGCGGCTGTTGCTGCACGAAACCGCAGGCCTGGAAGGTCACCAGGATACGGTGGACGGCACTCTTGGGTAGGCCAAGGCTGCGGGCAATATCGGTGATCCCGCGTCCCTCGGGGCTGTGTTCGAGGGCCCGTAACACCTGCAAAGCCTTGACGAGTGATGTAGCGGGGCCCAGTGGGGTGTCTGCCATGTTTTTGTTCTATATAATTGAACATAGTTAATAATATATGAACAAAGAATAAAAGACGGGTGGGGGCGTTGTCAAGACCAAAACCGTGCCTTGCCAGGGCAGTTGCATGAGATTGTGCGGAGGCGTTGGTGGGTGTGGTGCGGCCATCCGGCTGCTGTGTGCCATCGTTGCCTGGATGGGCTTTGCGGTCTGGCAGTGTGGCGGCAGTGACAGGTGGCGTAGCGGATGCGGGCCACGGCGAGCCGGGCGTTTTCCCGCGGGATGCGGCAGGCCTCCTCGCCGACGCGCATGGCGAGCGTCGGCGCTGGGCTCTAGCGCTGGCCATGGTTTCCTAAGCACAGGGGGCTGGCTTGGCTGCGGCAGGCCTCTCGGCTCTCGGAGGGTGCAGACAGTTCGACACGATCAGTGTCTAGAGTTATGGTGGGACTCCATACACGTCAGTACAAGTCAGGGACTCTGCCCCAGCCCAAGAGGGGCTGGAGGTGTCCTCCTTGCCAGCCCCATAACCCTATCCGACCGCTAGCGGTCGGAACGGCTGCAACTGCTCATACGTCCCCCCTACGATGGGTGCGGCTTCCAGGCCCAGCCACTGCTCCAGCAGGGTGGCGTACACACCGCGAAAATCGAACGTATGCTTTAAATCCTCGCCATAGAGCTGCTCGGCAGGATCGAGCCCGGGGTACTCGGCATATAGCCCACCGACCACGCGCTGGCCAATCAGGAAGGCACCGCCGCCAGAACCGTGGTCCGTGCCGCAGCCGTTGTCACGCACACGCCGCCCGAACTCGGTGAACACCAGGATGACGATCTCGTCGCCCGTGTGGTGTTCCTCCAGATCGCGCATAAACGCCTGCAGCGCCCCTGACAGTTCGCCCAGCAGGCGCGGATGCGTTGGCACCTCGGCGGCATGCGTATCATAGCCGCCATGCTGCGTGTAGAAAATGCGCGTGCCCAGGCCAGCGAGGTGCACGCGGGCCACGTCACGCAGGCTTTTGGCAATGGGATTGTCGGGGTACTGCACCGTCGAGGTGTACTGCGCTGGGGCTTGTTTGAGGATGTCAGCGCCTTTGAGCACATCGGTGCCGGTATGTGACAGGTAGTCGAGTACCGGACCCGTACCGAGAGCCGGGGTATACATTTCCTGAAACAGCGTCAGGGCCTCCTCGCGCTGCTGCACGTCGGGAATGCCGGTCATCAGGCCATAGGTATCGAGATCCCCGACAGACGTCACCGGCACCCCAGGCGCGGCCATGGCGCGCGGCAGGCCGCGCCCAAAGCTCACGCCGGTGAGCACGTTCGCATGCTGTGGATCCAGGTCGCGCATGGCTTTACCGAGCCAGCCTTCGGTGACGATCTTATTGGGCTCACAGGTATGCCAGATGTCCATGCCGCGGAAATGCGAGCGGTTGGAGTTAGGATAGCCAATGCCCTGGATGATGGCGACTTGCCCGGCATCGTACAGGGCTTTGAGCGGCTCGGTACGGGGATGAAACGCCAGGGTATCATTCAGCGGCAGCACCTGGTCGGCGGCAATGCCCACCGTGGGGCGGGAGTCATGGTAGATGCCGTTGGTATAGGGAATGATGGTGTTCATGAAATCGTTGCCGCCGGTCAGTTGCACGACCACCAGCACCGGGGCTTTTGTGGGTACGGCCATGGGTCTGGCTCCTTAGGCAAATTGATATTCTTTAGAAGCTACAAGCAATTGCAGCACGCGTCCAATATGCAGCGCGCTGGCCTGGCGGGCCTCCGGGGTGTCGAAGCAGAGGTCGCCGTCGCGCTGCGCGGCCCGGACCAGTACCTGACGTGTGCTGTCTCCGACGCGCAGGCCGCCCATGAGGTCCAGACAGTGCTCCACCAGGGCGTCCGGCGTCAGCATATCGCCTAGGGCGCTGAGGCGCGCGATGATGGCCTGCACGCCGGGGCGCGTGACATCAGCGAACTCATTGACGGCGAAGTTGACGCGCTCGTTCAGCGTGCCACCGTCAATCCATTCTTTCCCGGTGTGCCAGCCTTCCACCGTGGGCGGATTGAGCAAGCTCTGCCCCATGGCGGTAGAGGCGCTGGCCAGCGCCAGCATCCCGGGCTCTGGGAAGCTATACGTCCCCACCAGCTTCATGGTGCTGGCCACCAGCTCCGCCGGACTTTTGACTTTCTGAAAGCGCGCGGCTTTGAAGAAGGCCGAGTTGAACAGCACACGTAACATGGCCCGTAGATTGCCGCCTGTATCAAAGTAGGCCTGGGTCAGCGTCGTAATCGCCTGCGGATCCTGCGGCGGCGTTTGGTGCCAGGACGGCACTGGCGGCTCATCGGTGACAAAGAAGTTGTACAGATGGCGCGCTAAAAATTTGGCGGTGGCGGGCTTTTTCACGATAGCTTCGACAATGTCCTCGCCATCAAAACGCCCGGTCTTCCCCAGGAACGTTTTGACGCCGGGATCGTGATCGTCCGGGCGATACACAAAGTGCGACGGATAAAAGCCATACGGATAGAGCGGGATGGGCTGCGCATAGGTCCAGCCGGTGAAGGCACGTGCCGCCATCTTGATATCGGTTTCACTGTAATTGCCCACGCCCATGGAGAACAATTCAAGCAGCTCACGCCCGTAGTTTTCATTGGGAGCATCTTTGTGGTTTTCCGAGTTGTCGAGCCAGTCGAGCATGGCGGGGTCGCGGGAGAGGTCCAGGAGAATGGTTTTGATATCCAACAGCCCATTGCGGCGGAACAGGTCGATCTGCAAGGCCATGGACGGCGTGTGTTCGCTCTTATGCCAGCCGGTGGCAAACACCCCGTGCCAAAACAGGGCCATTTTCTCTTGCAAGGGCCGCGGCGTGTTGATCATGCGATACAGCCAGCGTCCCTGCCAGACGGCCATCGAATCCTCCATAAGTCCGCCCAGCGAGTAATAGCGGCACACCACATCCTCTGCCACCTCAGGAGCCTGTTCGGGATGCAGGAGCGCCTCCACGGTGGCGGCATAGCCTTGCGCAGCATAGGCTTCCAGCTCGTCCCGTGTGGCGCCAAAACCGGCCCGGCGCAGGAGATGCGCCAGCAGCGCCAGATCCTGATCGACCATAGTGTCCTCTCTTCCTGTGCTCTGTGAGTCATGTCTTGCCCGGTGCTCGTGTGCGCCGCGCTCCTAGGCGCGTGTCCAGAGGCGTCCAGGCGCAGGTGGTGTATGATACTGCCGAGCTGGGGCAATGTACAGCGTGGGCGCGCCGTTGCGCGTTCCACCTCGCAGGCCTATAATCGTTTCTTTCAGAAGCATCCGATGCTGTCGCATCGCCCTCCTGCAGACCGTGCCAGCTCCCGCGCTGCGCAGGGGCAGAGGGGCGCACCACCGACGAGGAGAAACCAATGCGCCACCAGACTCATGGGCACCGGCTCCGGTGCCTGCCTGCTTTCCTAGCCCTCATGCTCGCTTGGACGCTCGTCGGGTGCTCCAGTGGGGGCAATACGCAAGTCAGCGTCGGTGGCACGGTGGCGCTCAGCACCGCGAATGCCTCTGCCGTCGGCGGATTGGTGTTTCGCTTTGCCGATGGGGCCATTTTGGGGTTTGCCGGCGAGGATCTGACCCTAGGGTTCGGCGAGGAGGGCACCACGTTCACCCTGACCACCAGTCGTGGGACGGTCGTGGTCGGGACGATGACCTTTGGCTCGTGCACCTTCACCGAAACGCCCGCCGTGCTGGCCCCCGCTGGTCGTCCTCTCTTTGTCCAGACCTACGCGACCTGTCAGGTCTCCGGATCCTCTAATGATGACATTGGCTTTGGCGGGTCAGGCAATGGCACGCTCCTCCTCAGGTTGGGGCGGGACAGCGGTGCGATTGTGAACTCAGCGCCATTGAGCGTGGTCTACCATGTCGATGCCGGAGGGCAGATCACCATCAATCTGAATACCACGCCCATTGGCGTCACGGGGTAGCGCCACCGGACCTGCTGCGGGCGCCCATGCGTCAGACCGGGCGCCCCCACGTTCTCGTACCACAGGGGTCAGCGCCCATGGTATCCTCCGCACGGTCGCACCAGCGCGCGCGACGCTCACCCCTCAACAAGGAGCATCCCCTTGGCCTCCAGCACACTACTACGCGCCGAAATGGCCGGCGGGGTCGCCTCAGCACTGCTGACGCTGCCGCTCAGCCTTGGTTTCGGCCTGTTCGCTTTGAGCCCTCTGGGTGAGCACTATACAGGGTACGGGGTCTTGGCTGGCCTGTACAGCGCCATCATTGTCCCCGTAGTGGCCATGCTGCTGCGCTCCCGCTCCGGACTCATCTTCGCCCCACGCAGCGTCCAATCCTACCTGATCAACCTGGTAGTTCTAGATCTCATGCAGTCCGAGTTCTACGCCCGGCTGCCAGACCCCGAGCATACCTTAACCGTCATCTTTTTTGTGCTGTTCTTGGCAGGTATCCTCCAGGGAGCTTTCGGGGCGATCGGCGCCGGGAGCCTGGTGAAATACATCCCTTCCCCGGTGATTGCTGGGTTCCAAAACGCTGGGGCCATCTTGCTCCTGTGGTCACAGCTCGCTCCCATACTGGGCCTCACGCAGCGCCTGGCGCCGGGGACGCTGCTGCAGCAACTCCAAGATACCCAGCCGCTGACCCTGGCCATCGGCGTGGTCACCTGTCTCCTCATGGTGCATGCGGGGAAGCTGAGTCAGCGCATGCCCGCGGTGATCATTGGCCTGGCTGCGGGTCTCGGTCTGTATTATCTGTTCCTGGCGTGTGGCTACGGCGCGCGCCTCGGCCCGCTCATCGGTCCCTTGGCGTTCACCATGCCCGACATGCGCTACCTCGCCGGTTTCTCGATGTTCGTGTCCGAGCCTCAATGGTGGGCTCTCCTGCCTTCTATGGCCGTCTGGGCGGCGAGTTTGGCGCTGATTTCCTCCCTCGATGTGCTGTTATGCGCCAAGGTGATGGAAGGCGTCAGCCAGCAGCGCCAGGACCACAATCTGAGCCTCGTGCGCTTGGGGCTGGGCAATGCCGTCGTCGCGGCCCTGGGCGGCATCTCGAGTGCGATCAGCCTTACCTCCAGCCAGGCTAATTACCATGCCGGGGGGCGCACCCATTTTTCTGTCCTTCTCAGTACCATGCTCATTCTGCTGGTCGCCCTGTTTGGCACGGCATGGATCACCGTGTTCCCAAAGGTCGTCATCGCCAGTATGCTGCTGGTCACCGCCTGGCGGCTGTTCGACCGCTGGAGCCTGCAGTTGCTCAAGCGCCTCCTTGTGGCCGGTCCGCAGCACCGGACGAGCTTACTCCTCGACTTGTTCATCATCGTGCTGGTTACCTCGGTGGCGCTGTGGACCAGTCTGGTTACGGCAGTGGGCATCGGCCTCGTGGTGTCGGTGGCCTCATTCCTGCTGCATATGAGCCAGTCGGTCATCCGCCGCAGCTTCCGCGGTGATGTGTTGCACTCGCGCAAGACGCGCGCGTTGTGGCAGCAACAACTCCTCGCTGCACAGGGCCGGCGTATTGTCGTCTTCGAACTGGAAGGCGCCGTGTTCTTCGGGACGGCCGAGCACTTAGTCCAGCAGATCGAGCACGCGATCGCGGACGGCGCCACCGTGATCATCGTTGATCTCAAACGGGTGACCGACATCGACAGCACGGGTGTGCGCTTTCTCACCCAGGTCAGCGAGGCGATTGTCAAGCAAGGCAAGCGCCTCCTCCTCTCATCGGTGGATGACCACAGCCGCCTCAGCCATTTCCTGCACGCCATGGGTGGCACCGCAGCGCTGCCGGGGGGCCATGCCTTTGTGGACACCGACCAGGCGTTGGAGTGGGCCGAAGACCAGCTGATCCTGGCCGAACTGGGAGAGGTCGAGCACCGTGTCGAATTGCCCTGCGAGCAACTCGCCCTGTTTGCCGACTTAAGCCCGGCTGAGTTCGAGGTCGTGCAGCGTCGGCTTAGCCGCCAGGTCTACGCCAAAGGCGAGACCGTGTTCCGCGAGGGGGACCCAGGACAGCAGCTGTTCGTTATCGCCAAGGGCGAAGCCAGCGTGCGCATCCATCCCTCCGGGGCCCTGCGCGACATGCGCCTGGTGACCTTTTGTGCTGGCACCGTCTTTGGGGAATTGGCGTTGCTCGACGCCAACGCGCGCTCGGCCAGCGTGCAGGCCGATGACGAACTTGTCTGCTACGTGCTCGAGTACAGCGTGTTCCAGCAGCTGGCCGACGACTATCCGGGCATCGCTGTCACCCTGCTGCGCAACCTGGGACGCGAGCTGAGCCATCGGCTACGCCGCGCCAACGGGGTCATCTCTCAGATGGAGACGTAGGGCCACACCGTCTGGCGGCACGCCAACGCCGTTTTTTTGCGCGTCTAGTACGGACAGCCTAGCACGTCGCGCTCACGTCATTGCAAGCAGATACGGACGCCAGTAGAATGTCTGGGCAGTGGAACTGTTTACGGTACAGGTGCTCGCAGCTCGTCTGTCCAAAAACTGCATTGATCTGCACAACGACGTAGCCGTGTTGATCATCGACGCGCTCCCGGAGCCGCCTAGGCGCGCTCACGTGAGGGCGTTCCACGATCGTGCGGGACACGCAGCGGCTATGGGATCGAGGATCTGGCAGGAAATGTCTGAGAATAGGTGCAAGATTCGTATAACGCCACGTACTACAGACGCAGCCCGGAGCGCCAACCCGTGCACACCACGCCTGGGACCTCCCGCGTCCTATGAGGCGGCGCCTAGAGCGGCAGTCCGGCCAATGTGCGGGCGACATGGCGCTTGAGGAGTGCGTCAGTCTCCCGCGGCGTTAGCTCCGGTTTGCGGTGTGTGCGTATGGCCGCTTTGCCCAGGCCGTAACGCTCTCACTCTTTTACCCTTGTTGCTTTGGGGAAGCAGCGGATGACTCCGTGGCATGGATGGCACCGGCCATCACCTCGTGCGACCACACTACAAGGACCGTCAACATGCAGGCGCAGATTACCTTGTCGATCAAACAAGTCCACGAATTCCTGCTGCACGTCGCCACCTCACGTCCGGTGTTTATCTGGGGGCCGCCTGGCGTCGGCAAGAGTGCGCTCGTCGAGCAGTTCGCGCAGCAACTGGGCTTGGAATGCGTGACCTTGTTGGGTTCGCAACTCGCCCCGGAAGACCTGATCGGCATTCCGCAAATCGACCAGGGCGTGAGCCGCTTTTATCCGCCGTCGATGATCGTCCACGAGCGTGAGTTCGTGCTGTTTATCGACGAGCTCAATATCGCCAGTCAGGAAATCCAAAAGGCCTTCTACAGCCTGATCCTCGACAAACGCCTCGGCGAGTACCGTCTCCCGGCAGGTTCCATCATCATCGGTGCAGGCAATCGTGCCCACGACGCGGCACTGGCCAAGCAGATGCCGAGCGCCCTAGTCAATCGCATGGTGCACGTCCACCTCAAGGCCTCACCGCGTGAATGGCTCGAGTGGGCCGAGGCCGCCGGCATTCATCCGTGGATCCTGGACTACGTGCGCTCGCGTCCGACCCAACTGGTCACGGAGGTGCCGCCGGCCAAGGAAGAACCGTTCTCCACGCCACGCAGTTGGCACACAGTCAGCGATGCGCTCCATGCCTTCGGCGATAACATCGCGGCAGGTTACCTCGATGCCCTGCTCTTCGGTTGTCTCACCCGCGATCATGTCATCGGCTTCAAGGCGTTTCTGAAGCAGATCCGCAACAAGTTCAGTGTGCACAAGATCCTCAAGGGCGAGGAATCCTGGCCCGCGGCCCCCGAAGACCGCGATCTAGCCTACTTTTTGGCGCAGAGCCTGCGTGATACCCTCATCAAGGAGTTGCCCGAGCGCGAGGCAGGACTGGGGCGCGACAGCCGCGAGCTGTCGAACGCCGCCAAGCTGGCCTTGAAATCGCTCGCCCGCATTGACGGTGAACTGGCGCAACTGGTACTGACCGAAAACGATGCAGGCGATCGCGTGCCCGACTGGTTCGTGCTCGACATCGCCAAGGAACTGCCGCGCTTGTTACAGCAGAGGGCGAACCATGAGCAAAAGTAGACACAAGCCGCGTCAGCCCAAACCACACGAGGTGGCACTACAGCAACTGCGGGAGCACTACCTACTGGGCGCCGTCGTGGCGAACCTGCGCTTCCACCCGATTGCTGGCTCTCAGCATGCCGTCCTGCCCGCCAGGGCCTACTGCCAGATCCAGGGCGAGGCAACCATCATCTACAATGACGCCATGCCGCTCTCAGCACCCGTGTGGCTCGGGATCCTGTCGTTGGCCACGCTGGTGCTGGCAGTAGGTGGTCCACGACGCCTGCCAGTGCCAGCGCCACTGTCCGATCTGGCCGCGCAATTGGCCGCCTTGCATTGGTGGCACACGCTCAAACTTGGCGAGTTGCCCGAGCATTGCGCCCTGCCGCTCGAGCTGGTACAGTGGGGACGCCTGCCGCTGGACGAGCTCGCGGCACGGCTGCGCGCCGAGCCCCCGCATCCCCTCCTCGACGGTAACTGGACGCTCACACGCTCCTTCCAGGTGCCCCTGATGATTGCCGGTGCCGCGCCCCGCGTGCACCAGTGGAGTCGGGTCGGTGTGCATCAGGTGATCGATCACGAAGCGGTCTTTGTGCAGGCCGTGGTGGACAACGCCAAGCGCGCCCTCCAGGTACAGTATGAGGCGCATCACGTGCCGAGGGAGGGGAGCGACCCTCAGAGCGCGGCGGCGTGTGCCAAGCGCTGGCTGATTGACCACTATCCTTTGCTCGGCGCACTGCTGACGCAGTTCGAACTTGTCGAGGATCTGGAGGTGTGCCGGCGCATGGACATTGCGATTGCTGCCATCCACATGGGGACAGGCGAGATCTACATCAATCCAGCACGTCACTTGAGCCTGGAGCAGGCCAAGTTCGTCATCGCGCATGAGGTGTTGCACGCCGGGCTGTGTCACAACAGTCGCCGCCACGGACGCGATCCCTTCCTATGGAACGTGGCCTGTGACTTCGTCATCAATGATTGGTTGGTCGAGATGGCCGTCGGAGTGCCGCCCGGTGATGGGCTGTTGTTCGATGAGGCCCTGCGTGGCTGGTCCGCGGAAGACATCTACCTGCGCCTGGCCGCCGACCTTCGCCTCAAGCGCCGCCTGAAAACTTTTCGTGGTACCGATGTCGATCTGCTGGGCGACACGCCCAGCAAGTTCTTTACCGACCGTGAAGAGTTCTGCCGTCGTGCCTTGTTACAAGGCCTGGACTACCACGAGGCCACTGGGCGCGGCACGCTGCCGGATGGGCTGGTAGAAGCGATCCGCACGCTGCATCAGCCACCGATTCCGTGGCAGGCCAAACTCGCCGAATGGATCCGGGAGCGCTTTCCATTACCTGAGCGGCGGCGCAGCTATGCGCGTCCGTCGCGGCGCCAGTCGGTCACGCCGGAGATCCCGCGTCCGCGCTTCGTAGAGCCGGAAGACGATCGCGCCACGCGCACCTTTGGCGTTATCATCGACACCAGCGGTTCGATGGCCCGTGACGAGTTGGGTAAGGCCCTTGGGGCAGTCGTCAGCTATGCACAGGCGCAGGCGGTACAGCAGGTACGGCTGGTGTACTGTGACGCGACGCCCTACGACGAGGGCTTTGTCACCATTGATTCCCTGGCCACCCGTGTGTCGGTACGTGGCCGTGGTGGCACCGTGCTGCAGCCAGCTGTGACCTTGCTGGAGACGCGGCGGGATTTTCCCAAGGACGGCCCGATTCTGATCATTACGGATGGCTTGTGCGAGGACCAGCTGAGCGTGACACACGACCACGCTTATCTGGTCAGCCCCGGCGGGCACTTGCCGTTTACGACCCACAAGCCAGTGTTTTACATGGTGTAGCGCGTCTGAAGTTGCCTGGGATATCTTTCCCAGACGTGCAGTCCATGGCGCCAGTCCGTCGGGGCGGTCTGTCGTATCTGCAACGCCTGCACGAAGGCCGCATGCTCTGGTGTGGCCAATCCCTGCTGGAAGACCGCCATCACTTGTACACCATCGAGCCACAGGGGGGCCTCCGCATCAAGCCAGAGGCCGGGAAAGACGCGTGACGCGCCACAGCCTCCGCCGCCATCTCTGTATACGTGCCCTGCTGGCGGACAAACCAGTGTAGAGCCCGCTGCCGTACCATAACGACGGCATATGCCTGCGCCCCGACTTGCTCATAGAGGCGGCGTTTGGCATGTCGATCTCTCTACCGGCTGCTGGAGGCAATTTCCACGATACGTTCTGACCGCCCCGTCGTATAGTCGTCTTCCGTCACGCCTGTCTGCCCCCCATAGGCCGGCTCAGGAAGACATCATACAACATCAATGCACTGCTGGAGACACCCTGTCTGTTGACGCTCCCCATAACATGCGCCAACCGCCTCTGCTAAGACTGGACTGGATTCCCCGCCCCCACTCTTGCTATGATGCTGCCCACAGCCCTAACGCATGGACATGTAAGGAGATGGTCGGTATGGACTTTGAAGTCACCTATACCCCGGAGCAAGAGGCCTTCCGCGCCGACGTACGGGCCTGGTTGGCCACCAATATCCCCGAAGGCATGGAGCAGCCGGTCGATCCCGGGGATCTCACCCTGGAGCAATATCAAAAATCGCGTGAGCTGGGCCGGAGGCTGGGCGCGAAAGGCTGGCTCTACCCCACCTATCCCACCGAATATGGCGGCGGCGACCTCAGTGTTGATTTTGTCATGATTCTCGAAGAAGAACTCGATCGTTACGGCCTGCACCTGCCGCCGTACTACGATTCCGGCGGGCGACTCGGCGGCGCCAGCATTTTTGTCTGGGGCACGGAAGAGCAGAAAAAGACTTTTTTGACACCGATCTTCCGGGGCGAATGGCGCACCTGGCAGCTCCTCAGCGAGCCCAACGCCGGGTCCGATTTGGCTGGCGTGCAGACGCGTGCCGTGCGTGATGGCGATTCCTACATCGTCAATGGCCAGAAAATCTACATCGGCAGCCTGCACGGCTGCGAGATGATGTGGACCATTGTGGTGACCGACCCCGACAAACCGCGCCACGAGAATCTGGGCTGGCTGATGATTCCCTACGGCCTGCCGGGGATTGACGTGCGCCCCATGGAACTCCTCACCGCCGGCGGCGAAGGCGGCGCCTCGCCGGGGCTCAAGCATACCGTGTTCTTCGATAACGTGCGCGTCCCGGCCTTTAACCTGGTTGGGGGCGAAAACAATGGCTGGCGCGTCGCCACCACCCATCTGGAGCTAGAGCACGGTGGCGGGGGCGTGATCCGGCGCAACCGCGTGGTGGACGAGTTCCTGGAATACTGCATCACCACCAAGCGCGACGGCGACACCCTCAGCAAAGACCCCGATGTGCGCGACGACATGGTGGAGGCGTATATCAAAAGCGAAATTGTCCGCCTGTTTGGCCTGCGCACTTACTGGCTCAGCCATGCCCACAAGCCGCGCTCGTACGAAGGCCCACAACTGTCGTATTGCCGCAAAACCTCTGCCCTCGAGATTGCCGAAACTATCTTGCGCGCCGTAGGGCCCTATGCCATGACCAATGACCCGGACTGGGGACCGCTCAATGGGCTGCTCGAACACTATCAGCGTTCGGCGGTAGTCGGCCTGCACCCAGGCGGCACCACGGACATTCAAAAAGTCATCATGGCGCGGCGCATTGGCATTGGGCGCACCACACAGGAACAGGCCGGGCGGCTACGCTAGCGCGGGCAGGGGCACAGCGGAGAAAAAGTTCCGGCGAAACGGTTGTCAGGCGCACTCGTGCGTGAGCCTGAACTCGACCCATGCACAGCCTGTGAAAGGAACGTGGTGCCAATCCATCCTGAGACCATCTGCTTACGGCCCCCTGGCGGCTTTGACCACCACCCCAACGTTTGCCGGAGCGTCACTCTGTCCTACAATCCTCGGTCGGCAACGGCATGAAGCTCATCCGCAATACCGGCACCGACCGCGTCATCGACCTGCTGCGCCCGCAGCTCACCGCAGGACGCCAGTGCGATGTTGTCACGTCGACCATTTCGCTCTTTGCGTTCTCCGAGTTGGTGCACGAGCTGGCCGCGTTGGAGCGTTGCCGCCTTGTCCTGCCGTCGGTCGATGCTGACCTCGCCGTATTGGGCTTGGATGCCGACCGCGCCGCGCGCAACCGCTTGCAAACACGCTGGCTCGCGCGGCGGCTCACGCAGTGGCTCGAAAACAAGACCGAGGTACGGCGGGCCGTCGGCGCGGTTCCGCAGGGCGCCTTCGTCTTGCGCGATGGTGAAGCACGCCCCGTGCAAGTGCTTCTCGGCTCGCTGGCGTTGAGCACCGATGGGCTTGGGCTGACGCCCGGCAATCCATTGAACCTGATTCAGACGTCCGAGACGCCTGAAGAAGCCCAATTGCTTAGTCAGTGGTTCGACGTCCAGTGGTCCAGTCTCGTGGCCGCCGGTGCCAAGGCCGCCCTGATCGGGGGGATGCAATCTCTCGCAGCTCACCGCGACCCATTTCTCGTCTACACGCTCATCCTGCACCACCTCTTCCGTGACCGTGGGGACGACCTCGACGAAGAGCGCATCATCAAGTCGGCGACCGGCATCCGCAACACCGTAGTCTGGAAGAAACTCTACAAGTTTCAGCGCGACGGCGTGGTGGGCGCGATCGACAAGTTGGAGCGTTTTGGCGGTTGCATCATCGCCGACAGTGTGGGTCTCGGCAAGACGTTCGAGGCACTCGCGATCATCAAATACCACGAATTACGGAACGATCGCGTGCTCGTGCTGGCGCCCAAACGCCTGCGCGACAACTGGACGCTCTACAAGGCCAACGACCGCCGCAACTTCCTGGCGCCCGACCGCTTCAACTACGATGTGCTGAATCACACCGACCTCTCGCGGGACGGCGGGTTGTCCGGCGACATCAATCTCGCGCACGTCAACTAGGGCAACTACGACCTCGTCGTGATCGACG
>SXND01000253.1 GCA_005777235.1 Pseudomonadota bacterium | reverse complement strand
GCCTTCATCACACGCCTTCATTATCCGCTGACGTAAATCCAATGATATCGATGCTACCATCCACAACGCCCTCCTACAGCGTGCCCCCTTTATACCATACCCGGCCATAAAACAGTATGTAAATTATGAAAATGCTCTAGAGAGAACATTGGTGCCCTGCGTCATACTTAACAAACGCTGCCTGGGCATGCGGTCAGCGAGCGCCCCGCCGACTAAGCCGAGGAGGAACATGGGGACGGAGCTGAAAAAACCCACCAGCGCCACCAAAAACGGCGAATCCGTCAGCTCAAGGAGTAACCAGGCCCCAAGGGTGAGCTGCATCCAGCGCGAGGTGTAGAGCAGAAAATTGGCTATCCAAAAGCGCAGATAGGCACGATTGGCAAAGGCACGCAAGGTTCGCACCCTCTGGACCTTGGGCTGGGGCATGGATACGCTACGGGCCACAGACGGTTCTCCTGAGGTACACGGCAGCACACACGCATGAGGGTCTGGCACACTGGCGGCCTTATTATAGAGGAAAGCGGGACCGCGCCGCTCTCAAACATGCCGAGGCGGCGCGCTGCCATCGCCGTCTAGGCGACGCCATTATACCAGTCGAGGATCTCACTGCCGGTCATAAAGACTACGTCAGGAAATTGGCGGATATAATTAAAAATCATCTCATAGTACTTGATGCGGTGCGGCACACCAGTAATGTATGGGTGCGTGGAAATCGCCATGATGCGTGCGCTGGTGGCACCTTCCTCATACAGCGTGTCGAAATGGTCACGGGCGCGCTCAAAAATCTCCGGTGAGCGATGATGTTGGATGATGTAGATGGGGATGTCATTGAGCTCGACGGTATACGGAATCGACACGAGCGAGCCCTGTGCCACATGCATGCGATATGGCTGATCGTCGTTACACCAGTCACAGACATATTCAATACCCTCTTCCGCCAGGATGTCCGGGGTGTGAAACGTTTCCGCCAGGCCAGGCCCCATCCAGCCGCGTGGCGCTTTGCCCGTATACGCCTTGATGGTGGCAATGCTGCGCCGAATCACCTCGCGTTCATCTGGCTCGGTGTTGAGCGCCCGTTGCACAAAACCGTGCCCCAGCATTTCCCATCCCGACGCCAGGCTCGCATCTACCAACTGGGGGTAGGAGTGACAAATCGAGGCGTTGAGACTCACCGTGGCGCGTATACCATAGCGGTCAAGCACACGCTTCATGCGCCAGAATCCGGCCCGCAACCCATAATCAAACCAACCAAAATTGGCGATATCTGGCAGCACAGTAACACCCTGGGGCGGGGGAAGCACCGTGCGTGCCATAGGGGCATTAATATCCCACTCTTCCACATTAATCACTGGCCAGACGGCGACGCGCGCCTTCCCGGGCAACGTCAGAGGGGGTCGATCAAACAGCGAGGAATAGTCTGCACGGGGATTACTCATAAACACTCCTAAGTTTACGAACGGTCGCCGATCACAACACGACCATTACTATCTGAGAAACGTTCATCCAAGACAGCGTGGCGGATTTTACACAGGGCACACGCGAGACACAAGGCATGCCTGGCCCCACTCTCGCGGCATGTTTCACGTGAAACATGCCGCATGGACTTCTGAAGTAGACGTCGCATGGCGCTCGTCTGCATTTTAGGATTCAGGCGCGATCTCTGGCGTGTCGACACGCGGCTGAATCGACGCTGGGAAAAGTAAGGACGCCAGGACGGACAGCCCGAGCACGCCAAGGACAATGGCCAGCGCGAGGGCAATGGGGAGATGGATGATGTCGGAGAGCAACATCTTGGCGCCTATAAAGGTGAGCACAGCCGCCAGGCCATAGCGCAGATAGTGAAACAGCCCGATGAGGCCAGCGAGGGCGAAAAAGAGCGACCGCAAGCCCATAATGGCGAAAACATTGGACGTAAAAACAATGAATGGGTCAGTAGTGATGGCGAGAATCGCTGGAATGGAATCCAGCGCAAAGACGACGTCGGTGAATTCGACAACCAACAGGGTCAGGAATAACGGGGTCGCGAAATAGCGTCCATTGAGGTTAGTAAAGAATTTTTCCCCATGATATGTCGAGGTGACTGGCATAAATCTGGTGAAGAGACGTACCACAGGATTGTTCTCTGGATGAATATTCTCATGCTGTTTGAGCATCTTCACGCCAGTGAAGATCAGGAAACCGCCAAAGAGATACAGCACCCAGTGAAACTGCTGGATCAAGGTCGTGCCAACGGCAATCATCACCGCACGCATGATGAGGGCGCCAATAATACCCCACGACAGGACTTTGTGTTGATAGGCGGATGGAACGTTGAAATAGGAAAACAGCATGAGAAACACAAACAGATTGTCCACGCTGAGCGATTTTTCCAGGACGTATCCGGCAAGAAAGGCTAAGGCCGCATCGGTGCCATACCACAGATAAATGCCGAGATTGAATGCCAACGCCAGGGCAATCCAAATGCCACTCCAACGGAGGGCCTCCTTCACTGACACAGAATGGGCATCACGATGCAGCACACCCAGATCCAAGGCCAACATAGCGAGAACAAAGACACCAAAACCGCCCCACAGCACTATCTGAGGTGGCATACACACTCCTTCGCATCGGATGGCAAGACAATCGCACGCATGGCAATAAAAAGACGCCCTCTCGGCTCAGGAAAGGGCGTCGCCTGAGGCATGGAACCGCGGCGTTTAGAAGCGCCGCCCGGCTCCTTGCTGCGCCAGCGCTTGCAGGCGCACGATGCGTTCTGCGGTGGAAGGATGCGTGCTGAAGAGGCGCGCCAAGCCGCCACCGGAAAACGGATTGATAATAAACAGATGCGCCGTGGCTGGTGAGCCGGCGTGCATGGGAATCTGCTGACTCCAAGTGTCGATCTTGCGTAGGGCACTCGCCAAGGCTAGCGGCTGACCGCTGATCTGCGCGCCCCGTGCGTCGGCGAGAAACTCCCGTGACCGCGAGATGGCCATCTGAATGAGCGAGGCGGCAATGGGCGCAACCACAATCCCCAGAATTCCGCCGAAGATGCTGCCGCTCTCTTCATCATCGGACGATCGCCCACCCAGGAGTGAACTCCACATCGCCATACTGGCGAGATGGCTCAGCGCCCCGGCTAACGTGGCGGCAACAGTCATAATCAGCGTGTCGCGGTTTTGTACGTGCCCCAGTTCGTGACCAAGCACCCCGGCCAATTCGTCGCGGTCGAGTAAACGCACAATGCCTTCGGTCACGGCGACAGCCGCGTGTTGCGGATCACGCCCGGTGGCAAAGGCATTGGGGGTGTCTTCGGCAATCATGTACACCCGTGGCATCGGGAGCTGCGCGCGCTGGGCTAACTGTTGCACCAGCCGGAATAACTCCGGGGCTTGCGCGGCACTGACTTCCTGCGCGCCATACATGCGCAACACAATCGTGTCCGACCACCAGTAGGACACGAAATTCATCACACCAGCGAGGATCAGCGCCAGCATAAAGCCACCGCGCCCGCCCAAGGCTTGCCCGACAAACAGGAAGAGCGCGGTCAAGGTTGCCAAAAGGAGAAGCGTTTTCGTCTGATTCATAAGCATGCCTCCTGTGATGAGAGCGCGACACTCTGCACGTGAGCACCGGTTGCCATGTCTAAAACTGTACGTGCTATGCTATGGGGACGGCAAATAGAATTTTTCTGATTGATCCCTCGCTATAACCGAAGTATGGTGCCCAGGCTATGGAATGGCTGAATTATCATCATCTACATTATTTTTGGGTTGTGGCGCGTGAGGGGAGTATTGCCCGGGCGAGTCAGCATCTCCATCTGGCCCAGCCGACGATTAGTGGCCAGATCCACGCCCTCGAAGAAGCCCTCGGCGAAAAGTTATTGACCCGCGTGGGGCGCCATCTGGTCCTGACGGATACGGGGAGAATGGTGTTTCGCTATGCAGACGAGATTTTTACGCTGGGCCGTGAACTCATGGATACGTTGCACGGGCGCTCGACGGGACGTCCGCTACGCCTCGTGGTAGGGGTGGCGGACGTGCTGCCGAAGCTCATCGCCTATCGTATTCTCGCACCCGCTTTACATCTGGCGATGCCGGTGCAAGTCATCTGCCGCGAAGGCAAGCTGGATCGTTTGCTAGCGGATTTGGCAGTCTATGAGCTTGACGTGGTCCTGTCGGATGCGCCCAGTGATGCCCTCACCCGGGTGCGCGCCTTCAATCATCTGCTGGGCGAATGTGGCATGTCATTATTTGGCACCACGGCCTTGGCGGCGCGCTACCAGCCTGGTTTTCCAGGCACGCTGGATGGGGCCCCGTTGTTACTGCCCACCGAGAATACGATGGTACGCCGGGCGCTCGAACAGTGGTTTGTGGTCCAGAACATCCGGCCGCATGTCGTCGGGGAATTTGAAGATAGCGCCCTGCTCACGGTGTTTGGCCAAACGGGCCTCGGGATGTTCCCCGCGCCGAGCGCCATTGAGGCAGAGGTCCAACAGCAATACGGCGTGGAAGTGATCGGCCGCTTTGACACAGTGCGGGCCCGCTTCTACGCCATTGCCGTCGAACGCAAGCTCAAACATCCCGCCGTGGTGGCGCTGTCGGAAGCTGCCCGGCAGACTCTCTTCAGCCAGGCGTAGCGTCGCTGCGCTGATCGTCGTCGATGCACACGTGAGGTGCCTATGTCCACCCATGCACTCCTACAGGCGTTACGCGCTGCCCTGCCCGCAGACCGGGTCTCGACCGATCCTGCCACGCTGAGCCTCTTAGCCCACGACGCCCTGCATCCGGGGCGCTTGCCTGATTGGGCTGTCGCCACGCCACTGGTCGTGGTGTGCCCGCAACAGACGACGGACGTCGCCACCGCGGTGCGCCTGGCGAATACACACCAGGTGCCGCTCATGCCGATGGGTGGTGGCAGTGGACTGATGGGTGGGGCGGCGTCCGTCGTCGCCGGGCTCGTCCTCGATATGCGTGGCCTGCAGGACATCCAGATACGTCCTGCCGACCGCATGGTGGATGTTGGCGCCGGTGTGACCATGGCCACGCTCAACCACGCTGCGGCGCCGCATGGACTCATGTGTGCGCATGACCCCTGGACAGTGGCTGTCGCGACAGTCGGCGGCACGATCGGCACCAATAGCCTGGGGTATCTAGGGGGCAAATACGGCTCGATGGGCGATCAAGTCCTCGGCGTTGAGGCGGTGCTGCCGACCGGGGAGATCATCACCACACGCGGCGTGGAAAAAGCTTCCACAGGCCCTGGGCTGCATCGCCTGTTTATCGGCGCTGAGGGCTGCTTTGGGATCGTCACCCGTGCCACGCTACGCCTGTTCCCCCTGCCCCAGACACGCGTGCTACGGTCGTGGGAGTTCGCCAATTTTACGACAGGTTTTACGGCAATCCAGGCGCTGCTCGACAGCGGGATGCGGCCTGGCTTGCTGGAATACAGTGACGACCACCCGACGTGCACGGCGGACGTGCCGGCCACCCTTATTCTGAGTTTTGAAGGGCGCCAACGGGTGGCAGAGGCTGAAGCCGCCGAGGCCGCCAGCCTCTGTGCCACGTGGCATGGGCGAGAGCTACCAGCACGACACGCCGAGACATTTTGGGCCCAGCGGCACGAGTCGGGGGATGCGTACGCCGAGGCCCGCGCTGCCGGGCAAAGCTGGCTGCGCTATGTCCGGCGCCAACCGCTCGATTATTTGCACGTCTCCCTGCCGCCGTCTGCAGTGCTGGACTACCGTCACGAGAGCCTGGCGTTGTTGGCGGAACACGGCCTCCAGGCTTTGCAAACAGGACTCTGGTGCCACGCCGGCCTGTTCAATATCGCGTTTACGGGTGCCGATGCGGCGACGTTCACTGCCATGCAAATGCGCTTGTTGCAACGTTGCCAAGATAAGCAGGGCGCGATGGAGTATTGTCACGGTGTCGGGGTACGACTCGCGTCGCTGATGGCGCGTGAACATGGTGCCGGGCTGGGCGTGTTGCGGCGGCTGAAGCAGTGCCTGGACCCGCAAGGACTCCTGAATCCGGGGAAGCTGTCCCTCGCTCCTGACCTCGCTCCCCCAGCGTTGTAGGGGCGACCGGCTGGTCGCCATTCCGGCTCATCAAACACCTCTGAGAAACTCCGTCCTTCAAGGCGGAGAGGAAAAGAGGTTGGCCAGTCCGCTGGCCAATTTCCCAATTGGCGCGAAGCGACAAGAGTGTGTACTTGTAGCGTAAAACGTGCTATATTCTGTTCTATGGAAACGAAGCTATTAACTAGCGTGCGCCTCAGTGCAGAAGCCAAGCGTCTCTTCGCTTTACTGGCCAATACGCTCCGTATCAGCCAGTCTGCTGCGCTGGAGCTGGCCATACGGGCGATGGCAAAACTCGAGGGCGTCAAGTGATCCAGCGTCAAGGCTACCACTACCGGCTGAAGACGACACCCGCGTTGCGCCGCTCGTTTGCGCAGTATGCTGGGGCGTGCCGCTTCGTCTGGAACAAGGTGCTGGCCGTGAATGAAGGGCGCTACCTGGCAGGTGTCCCCAGGCTGAACTACTACCAAGCCGCGTGGCTGTTGACCCAATGGCGGCACAGCGAAGAATATGGGTGGCTGGCAGCGGTCTCGATCCATGCCTTGCAGCACTGCCTGCGTGACCTGGAACGGGCGTACACCACTCTCTGGGCTGGGCGTACCGCTCCCCCACGTTTTCGCAAGAAATTCTTGTCGGACAGCTTCCGGTTCCCTACGGACTTTCAACGTGATGGTGATAGGCTCAAGTTGCCCAAGATAGGCTGGATGCGGTTTTGGCAAAGCCGCGAGATCGAAGGCACCATGAAGAACGTGACGATCCGTAGGGACGGGAAGCACTGGACGGTCGCGTTTCAGACGGAACGCGAGGTTGAACCACCCGTGCACCCCAGCACAAGCGCTGTCGGGATTGACTTGGGGATAGCGACCTTTGCCGCCGTGTCCGATGGGACGCTGTACCCGCCCTTGCACGCCTATCGCCGTCTTCAAACGAAGCTGGCCAAGGCGCAGCAACGTATGTCTCGCAAGGTGAAGTTCTCCAAGAACTGGCAGAAATGTCAGACGGTCATTCGCCGTATCCACGCCACCATTGCCCGCTGTCGGAAGGACTTTCTGCACAAGCTCAGCACGACCATCAGCAAAAACCACGCGGTGATTGTTGTTGAAGACTTGCAGATACGCAATATGTCCCGGTCGGCCAAGGGGACAGTGGAAGAGCCAGGGCACAACGTTGCTCAAAAAGCTGGGCTGAACAAGGCCATCCTTGACCAGGGCTGGGGCATGTTCCGGCAGATGCTTGCGTACAAGCAAGTCTGGAGCGGTGGCATAGTGCTTGCGGTCAACCCGCGCTACACGTCCCAGACCTGTCCCCAGTGTGGCGGTGTCTCTTCGAAGAATCGCCTGCAACAAGCCCTGTTCTCCTGCATCGCCTGTGGCTACACGTCCCACGCCGATGTCAACGCGGCCCAGAATATCCTCGCTCTCGGGCAGAGAGAGAGGTGAAACGCCTTCGCGCTACGCACGTAGCGCTAGGAATCCCCGTCCTTCAGGGCGGGGAGGATGTCAATCCACGACTTTGACCGTCATCTCAATACGCTCACGGGGATTGTCCCGACCGTCACGTGGCTGCGCGACGATTTTATCCACGACCTCCATGCCCTTCGTCACCTCCCCGAAGACGGTGTATTGGCCATTTAAGTGCGACGTCTCTTGCACCACGATGAAAAACTGCGAGCCCGCACTATTGGGGTCCGTCGACCGCGCCATGGACACGGTACCCCGGACATGTGGGCGGTCGTTAAACTCGGCCTTCACCGTGTAGCCAGGGCCACCCATGCCGTATTTAGACATATCTTTTTCATCTTTGGTATTGGGATCCCCGCCCTGAATCATGAAACCCGGAATCACCCGATGAAAGATCGTCTTGTTATAAAACCCCGTTTTGGCCAGCTTGAGAAAATTCTCCACGTGTTTTGGCGCTTTCTCCGGGAGCAAGCGAAGTTCGATCGTGCCCAATTTCGTCTCAATCACCGCATGTGGCGGTTGTCCACCGGCAGGCTGCGCCTGTATCCCAGTACTCCACACGGCCCAGCATCCCACGCCTATCAGCACGAGCCACCGTCCTCGTGTACGCATCCCTCTCATCATACGTGCGACTCTCCATTGCGCGGCGTCCTCGGCATCCCCCGCTTGTACGGGCGTCTGCCAGGCATGATACGCCGTTCTCGGGGCGGTCACAAGCGCGTGTTGTGCGCACCTCGACCCGCGTCATGGCCCGGCGCGGCGGCTTGCTTCCCTTGGTGTCAGGCAGTATGCTTGTACTATCTTTGCACACTCTATGTATGGGGTGGATGAACGCAGCGCAGACGCGAAAAGGTACCGCAGGTGCTGGTGAGGCCAGCGCGACCGGGGAGGCACAGTACCCACGTGGTATAATGCTGTTTTTGCAACACAGATGTACGTGAGGTGAGGAACGGTGAGAGAAGACATTCGGCTAGGAAATGAGGCGCTGGCAGGACATGACCTACACACCGCCCGGCAGTATTTTCAACAGGCGCTCGTGGCGGATGACTCCACGGATATGCAAAAGCGCATTGCCGCGAATCGTTTACGGGAGATCACCGAGCGCGAGCAACCCCCCCCAGCCCCCCGCACGCCACGGCAGGCCGCCGCGACGACGCGGACCCCACGGACAAGCACCGCCACCCCGCGCACGCGGCGTAAAGCGAGCGACGCCAAGATCACCGACGATCCGGCCCATCAGTTTGTGCGTCCCCCTGACAAACCCATAGTAGTGATCACCCGACACTAGAGGTAGACACAAATATCATGGCAAAACTGGTGCTAGACAAACGCCCACCGCTGCGTGCGCCCTACTTGATCGCCGGTTTTGGCGGGTGGCCCAACGGTGGGAATGTCGCCACTGATACGGTGTATTTTCTGCAATCCACCCTGCAAGCGGAGCGTATTGGCGAAATTACGTCTGACGACCTCTACATCTATTCGTCGCCGACGCTGGCCAGTCGCCCGGTGACGGTGATCCGTGAAGGCGTGTTGGATGCGCTACGTTTTCCCTCCAACACCTTGTTCGCGTATCAGCACCAGGACGCCGAACACGATTTGCTGTTTCTGCAGGGCATTGAGCCTGACTTGCACTGGCAACAGTTTGCCGACGCCATCATCGAATGTCTGCAGGCGTTTCAGGTCCAGCGCTTATATACCATTGGCGGGTATCTCGATTATGCCCCGCACACGCGTCTCCCCCGCCTCTCCGCCGTGGTGACCCATGAAAACCTCCTCACTGAGCTGGAAGAGTACGACATTGATCTGGCGGACTACGAGGGTCCGACCAGTATTCAGTCCTATCTCCTCGCCGCCTGTCGTGACCATGGTATTGAAGGCATGAGTCTGTGGGGCGGAGCGCCCAGTTATATCCAAGGCTCGTATCCGCGTCTCACCCAGATGATGTTGCAGTGCCTCTCCCAACTGTGGGATCTGCCACTGGACCTGGAAGAGATTGAGGAACAAGTCACCGATATGGAAGCCACCTTAAACGAACAAATCGACCTCAATCCCGAGCTCGCCGACTACATCCATCGTCTCGAACAAGCCTATGATCAATCCGAAGGGCCTCCCCCTGACATGAATACCGAGACGATTGTCGACGAGATTCAACAATTCCTCCGCCGACGTCGCGATCATCCCTCCGGGAACGACTAAACGACGTGCTGGGCGGTGGCTCCCGGCTGCGCCTGTATGGGAGACGGCCGGGACGCATGCCCTACACCGTCAGCACAATCTTGCCAATGTGCGCATTCGACGCCATATACACCTGCGCCGCCAGGGCGTCCTGGAGTGGGAAGGCCCGATGTACCAGTGGCTGGAGGCGCCCATCTGCCAGCGCTGCCAGCAGATCCGCTGCGCAGCGTTGGGTCAGCGTAATGCGCTCATCCAGTGACCTCGTGCGGAACGTCACCCCAATCAAACGCAGACGCCGTAACGCCATCACGTCCAGATCCAGCTCACCCATCCCGCCTCCCAGGCGCCCGACACTCACCAGCCGACCCCGTAAGGCCATGCACCGCAGGTTGTCATGGAAGTGTGATCCCCCCACGTGGTCAATCACCACATCGACCCCCGCCCCGTGCGTCGCAGCCAGCACCGCGTCGGCAAAGTTCTCTGTGCGGTAATTGATCCCATGGTCTAAGCCCTGCGCGGCCAGCGCCGTCAGTTTCTCGGTCACCCCACTGGTCCCCATCACTGGCGTGGCTCCCCATAGCTTGGCAATCTGGATCGCCGCAATGCCCACCCCAGACGAGGCGGCGTGAATCAGCACCGACTCCCCAGCCCGCAGCGCCGCATTGGTGATCAGCGCATCGTGCTCGGTCATATAGGCGACGGGCACGGCGGCGGCTTCCTCCCAGCTTAACTGCGGCGGTACGCGCATGGCTAAGCGGTGATCCACCGTGGTGTACTCGGCATACCCGCCAGCACACATGGCCATGACGCGATCGCCTACGGCAAACCCCGTCACCCCAGCGCCGATCCCAGCCACCTCCCCCGCCGCCTCCAAGCCGGCGATGTTGAAGGCGCTGTCGCCCCCCGTGGCAGGCCGGGGATAGGTGCCGCGTCGCTGCGCCAGGTCAGCACGATTGAGCCCAGTGGCCTTGACGCGTATGACCACCTCCCCTGGTTGCGGGATGGGATCGGGAACATCGCGATATTCCAGCGTACCCCCATCGGCGCTGGTATGAATGACTACGGCTTTCATCCTGGCACTCCTGACATAGGGATTGGAGATTGGCACTTGGAGATTGTGCACCTCACCTGTCCGTCCAGGGGCTATCCTACTCTGGGCATGCTGGGCCCGTAAATACTTTTCATCGCGTGACGCTGGCCGTTGAAGCCGCAGAGCGTCATCAGATGCAAGGCACGTTTCCACGGCGCCGGTCCGCTGGTCACACGCTGGCTGCCGCTGCCTTTGGCGGCGGCAGTACCCGTCTGCGGCGTGGACAGGCGGGGCCAGACCTTGGTTGCGTGCGGGTGTCTTCCTGCGATAATTTTGCTAAGGTGTCTGTCTCGATGCTGTGCGACACAGCGCAGCACATATGAGGAGATTTGCCATGGGTATTGAAGAAAACAAAAAGATTGTGCTGAACTTCTTTGCCAATTTCTCAGCCGGGCAGCTCGAAGCCGCCTTTGCGGCGATGGCCGACACCGCGACGTGGTGGGTGGCTGGCAAGCCGGACATGTTCGCGTTGGCCGGCACCAAGACCAAGACACAGCTAGTCGAGCTCGCCAAAACGCTCGGGGCGGCGATGGCCACAGGACTGCGGATCACCCCGAAGAGCCTCACGGATGAGGGGGACCGCGTGGCCGTTGAAGCCGAATCCTCTGGCGAAACCGTCACGGGAAAAACGTACAACAATCTGTATCACTTTCTTGTCGAAGTGCGTGACGGCAAAATGCAAGCGGTGCGCAAATATCTAGACACCATGCATGCGCAAGAGGTGCTGGTGACGCAAAAGCCGCCACCGGGCAGTCAGCAGGCGCTGCCGGCACAATACGCAGCGCCTGCTCGGGATTGACAGCCCCGGCACCCTCCCGTAGTATAGCAATCGTTATACCCTATACGAACGAGTCCAGGACCACAGGCGGTGCCTGTGCGAGGGAAAGCTGGGGCCACGCGAGCGCCGCCCCGCAACTGTGAAGGGATTGCCATGCCAAAGCAACGGACTCACACCCAGGATGAATTAAATACCTATGCCCTCGGGTTTCTCGCGCGGGTGCAAGGCTCCTGGACAGACGAAGCCATCAGTGACTGGCGTGCTGAGCTGACACGCTTGGGCTTTGCGCCGGCAGCATCAGAAATCAGCATCGCCCTCGCACACGCCCATGAACGCTTTTACGAGGGCCCGGGCCATCTCCTGGTCTGCATGGGGCGTCCCTGCCACGTCCGACAAAAGTTTGATGCCTCCGACGCGGCCATGCGTCAGGGACTTGATGCCAGCCTCCTCCTCTCCACCACGGAGTGTCAGGGGCCCTGCAAGCAAGCCCCAGTGGCCACACTGCGGATCGGACAGCGCAGCATGATGTTCGCGCAGTTTGCGCAGACAGCCGACTGGCAGGCCGTGCGCAGCTTTGCACAGCGCGCCGCCGCCGCCGGCACCTTGCTTGTCGAGCAGGGCAGCGCCGAGGCGTTTGCATTTGATCCGGTGCACGACCACGAACATGGCAGTGTCGTCCTGCAACCCCTGCGCTTTTTACTCGGGCGCTTTCAGGGCGAGGGGGAGGAAACCACCCGCCCGATGTCGTTCCAGAAAGAGATGGTCGGCAGCCTGGAAGCTGGCGGGCGCTGCCTGGCGCTGCGCATGGGGGTGACCTACCCGCTCGCCAATGGGCAAAAGGATACGCATAACGCTTTTGTGACCATTGGGGTCAATCCAGATACCGAGGCGATTGAAGCCCGCGCCTACACCGATGGCGGGGCCATCCACGAGTTTCAGCTCCAGATGGAGGGGGATGCGGTGGTGTTTGCCGAGCGTCCCCCGGTCCACAACGACCAGGCGCAGCGGGCACGCAAGATCCTGCGTCCGACGCCGGACGGATTTGAGGAGCGGGTGGAGGTGGACTACGGTTCAGGGCAGTACGAGATGCATTCGGTGCTGGCCATGCAGCGCGTGACGCCGAGCGCCTCACTCTAGGGATGTCATACGCCATGCCCTGAGCCTGCCACGGGAGGCGACTCTGTCATGGCGGACTGTCGTTGCCTGGCGACAATGGGAAAGACAGACACGGCATGTGTCCCCAGATGCTGAAGAAGACCAGTGCGTAGGCTTCCACGGCATAGGTGGCCCAACGCAGTGACCTGTATTTCCAGAGGTTGATGATCGTTATCGACTTCTCGAATACGACATCGTCCATGACGATCATCAGCACAGGCCGAGGCCCCGTAT
Organism: Pseudomonadota bacterium; assembly: GCA_005777235.1. Lineage (GTDB taxonomy): Bacteria > Tectomicrobia > Entotheonellia > Entotheonellales > Entotheonellaceae > SXND01. The sequence goes on along the minus strand of SXND01000253.1, from coordinate 1,272 downwards.
GTCTGGACCTGTGCGAGACCGACTCCATATGACATAGCAGGTCAGGCGCGGTGCTGGGAGTGTCCACTCAGCGCTGGGACGCCTGTTGCCACGATGTCGCCGACGCGCCCAGGCGCTAAGATGGGGGTCGGCCTGGAGCCGGGCATCAGGGTGCCCCAGGGCATGGCCAGGCTCACTGTTACACCCGGCGCAGCTTACGGTACGTAATCCGGTGCGGTCGGTCCGCCACGGCGCCGAGCCGACGACGGCGGTCTTCGGCATACTCACTGTAATTGCCTGGGAACCAGCGCACCTCGCTCTCCCCTTCAAAGGCCAGGATGTGGGTGGCCACGCGGTCCCAGAACCAGCGATCATGCGAGATGATCAGCGCTGTCCTACGCCGCCTCGCCACAGAACTCGCCATCAGCGCCGACACCCTCCTCTTCGACCCCGACGAACGCACCATCCCCGACGACCTCGCCGACCACCTCGAAGCCATCAACCAACTCGACCCCGACGAAAAAACCACCATCCGCCAACTCATCGAAGGCGCACTCCTCCGCCACCAAGCCCGCGAACTCGCCGGCTGAGGTAGATCAGGGGATGGCTATCTGAGCGACCGAACCAACCCGACGGCGACTCCATCCTCATCGACGATCTCCAATACGTCGAGGGCCGCCCGAACACAAACGGCGTCGTCGATCGCCACACGAACGATCAACCAAAGCGACTCCCGAACGCGAGAAGTACACCGCTCAAGCAAGGCGCCGTTACCGCTCTCGATCTCGTCTGCGACCGGATAACCAGACAAGATCAGAAACATCAGGTCGAGAACCGACAGCATCACCCATCGCGGCCGAGGGTCAGCAAGCGATGCGGCCAACACTCGCACGGCAGGCTCCGCTGCGCTGTAGAGGTTGCCTTGAACCGCCACTTCGTTCTCCAGAGCATCGCTCTCCACGGTCGCGGACTCCGGATCCGACGACGCGAACAGACGCTGAAGAACCGCACCGACACCCGAAGCCGGGCCACCTGTCAGCATCCGATATGACGCCCAATCGGTCTCCGAAATCAACCGCTCAGCTAGACCGACCACGACGCCCTCACTCATACCAACGACCTCCCGAGGCACCGCGAGTCCGGGAGGAAACAACGACGGCGGATACTACGACTGGCATGTCGTGCAGACAGTGAACGGGCGCCACTCAAGTTCACCTGTCGCACGATCCGTGCGCCACGCGTACGGTTCCGTCATCTGAGCGCCAGGCAGACGCTGCTGAACGATGTCCTCGG
>SXND01000010.1 GCA_005777235.1 Pseudomonadota bacterium | reverse complement strand
ATTAAACTAGAGCGGCTGAAAATGAGGACCAAGCTTCATCATTTTGCCCTAAAGTCCAAACTCTACCTCAATGCCCTCCGCTCCGCTTTCGCCACTTTACGGGCCCTCACCCCCGTACAGGGCTCCGCGTAAGGTGAGCTTTGAAGTCAAACACCTGGCCGTGCCCCCGCCCGGACTGGACCAAAAGTCTTTGTGGCTGCAGATCCGCGAGTTCAACCCTGACTGGGTGGTCAATCGCAACTACGGCGTGTCCTGCACCGAGCCTCTACGCGAAGCGGCGCGCATGGGTTTTCCCCGTGACAAAATGCTCGGTGTGTGGTGGTGCGGCTCTGAGGAAGATGTCGTCCCGGCGGGGAAATCCGCCAAGGGCTATATGACCACAAATTTCCACGGGGTGGGCCGTGACTTCCCCGTCTTAGCGGAGATTATCGACAAGGTCTACGGCACGGGCAAAGGCAATCTCTCCGTCACCCTGGCGGGCTCGGTGTACTACAATCGTGGGGTCATCCACGGTATTGTGGCTACCGAGGCCATCCGCCTGGCGCACAAGAAGTTCGGCGTGGCGCCCATTGGTGGCGAGCAGATGCAGTGGGCCCTGGAAAATCTCGACATCACGTTAGAACGCATCAAAGAGCTTGGGGCTGACGGCCTGATGTTCCCGCTGAAAACCTCGTGCAAAGACCACGAAGGTGGTGGTGCCGTGCGGATCCAACAGTGGGATGGTGACAAGTGGGTGTCGATTAGCGACTGGATTCAGCCGTACAGCGACCTGGTGCGGGCGGAGATTGAAAAATCGGCGGCGCAGTATGCGAAGGATAAGGGCATTACGCCGCGTGAGTGTAAGTAAGCGACCACGGCCACTCAAGTGGCGTGGCTTTGCACTCCCATGCGAAGGCCAGTCGACCATGATCAGGGCGGCTTACTCCGCCCCTCGTCGCGAGGTTCCTCGCGGCGTTCTGGTCGGCATTGGCATGCACAGGCGCGGCACTGCAATGCAGCTTGGGCGTAGCGATTCTTCCGCAAGGATGCACAGAAGGAGTTGACATCCTCCCCGGCCTGAAGTCCGGGGAGGCCGGAGCCCAGATCTGGAGGTTCACGTTCTTGGTCCACGACCAGCTCGTACGAGCCAGCCGCTTCCCGTACCGTGCGCAGGGGCAAGTCATGTGCCCCGTCCGCTGGAGCCTCAAGAACCAGCGGACAGCACCGCCCCTGCCAGTCACGGATATGCTGCGCGGCATTGGCGTCGGCGTGGGCGTGACAGCGGGGACAGGAAAACGCCTGCTTCTTGCGGGTGCCCAGCGCGCCACAACGGTGACAACCTTGACTGGTGTAGGCCGCAGGCACTGTCTCGCCAGGGACACCGGCAAGCTGGGCTTTGTAGACGATGCACTGTTCCAGAAGGTATGGATAAAGAGAAACAATTCCGGAACACTACCATCGCCCCCTTGGTTTGGGAGTGCAGCGACCTGCCGGTCGCCCCTGCCGGGATAGGCTCGAGGTTCGTGGCCAACCGCGACGTTGCCCTACCCGAGAGCAACATGTCACGCTAAGGAAACTGCACCTTGCCACTGGCTCGTGTCCTCTCTGTCCTCGTAGCCGGGTTGTGTGCGCTCCTGATATACCAACGCGATGGCGGCAAGTCGGCGCTGGTGTTTAGTATAGCTTTAGCTCCGATCTTGAGTATCATATGGTATAGCAATATATGGGCAACATACATCATCCCGTTTGGCTGGATGGCGTCACGGGCCAGCGACGCCAAACAACCAATGCCCACCGCGCCTGTCGCCTGCATTGGCTGGATATTATTGCTTTTACTGCTCTATGCTCTGCTCTAGGGGCGTCATGGAGCCCACAACACGCCAAGGTGCCTGTTGGTCTTGCAGACCGGCATGGCACCCATGATGCGGCCGCAGGTTGGAGCAGGCAGATCCTCTCGGCCCTGGTGGTACTATCCTGCAGCACACCACGCCGCCAGGGTTGGTGCCGCGCCTCACACTCACTGGTGGATCTGCCGGCAGGTGTAACGCCGCCCAGCCCCGCGTAGGACGTCTCCCAGCCCCTGGCCCTTCTCCACCGGGAGAGGGGTGTTGCGCCGTCACACGGTCCTACGCCTCTAGAGACGCCGGCCTGGGGCGTTGTGCTGTTTGAAGAGAGCATCAGCCTGACGTTGCTTGTCCTGCGCCTGCTTGAGCGTGCGGGCATTCTTGGTGCGCAGCCCATCATAGAGCAATTCCCAGCCTTCCTCGCGTGCTTGCATGTACTGCAGAACCATCGTGACCAGTGTGTGTTGCCGTGGCGCGAGTGTGGCGCGTGTGACGAGCCGCTGCAGCTGCTCGCGTTGCGCCTGCCAGGGCGGGAGAATCTCGTGGACAATCAGACGCATGACCTCGGCCTCGGTCGTTTTCTGCTGTTGTAAGGCGGTGATGGCCTGCTGGAAGCTGGTGAGCGTGGTGGCATCCAGCTTGGCGAATTGTTGCAGCCGGCTCTCGACGTCCTCCGCGTGTGGCAAGTACGTGGTGAGCCCCCAGAGCAGACCCACGCCGAGCACCCCGATGAGCCCGCTGCGCAGGCGCTGTCTGACGAGACTACGGTGGAGGCTGAGCGGCATGAGGAGCAGACCAAGGCCAAAGCCCCCGAGCAGTCCCCCGATATGCGCCGCCATGTCAATGCCCTGCTGAAAAAAACCAAACAGTAAATTGTAGCCCAAGAAGGCCAGCGTATTGTTGCGCAGCGACGCGAGGAACTGGTAATGCGGCAGATCCCGATGGCGTAAGACAAACGCCAGTAAGCCACCGTACACACCAAAAATGGCCCCGGAGGCCCCCGCACTCACCACACCAGGATGCCAGGCGACGCTCACGATGCTACTGAACACACCCGAGAGCCCATATAGGACGACAAACCCGGTGCGCCCGAGCAAGCGCTCCATGAGTCCCCCGACGTTCCACAGCGCCAGCATGTTGAAGAGCAAGTGTATCAGGCCAATGTGCAAAAACATACACGTCCCCAGGCGCCACCATTGGCCCTGCGTGGTTTTGGGTCCAAAATTCGCCCCCCAGCGCACCAAGGCCTCCACCGTAGGCTGCATGGGGTGCACGCCGTCCAGGAGCATCAGGCCAAAGATGAGCCCATTGAGGGTGAGGAGGAGCATAGTAACCGTGACGGTGACGCCCAGCGGTGCGATGCGCATGCAGTTTCCCCTGTTGTTTCCTAGAACACGACGTATGCTATGATGGCGGACCGAGCGCCGCAGGGCTCGCCTCCCTGCGGCACCTACTCCAGCACACGCGAGGCGAGTCGCCCGGTGATGCGGCGCACCACAGTGCGTGGGACCACGCCGAGGAGGAATGCTACCAGACGATTCAGACGCCCTGGGACACACACCACGCGGCCACGCGGCAAGGCGTCGAGGGCAATCTCGGCCACGGCCTCGGCGGTCATCCAGGCGAAGCGCGGAATGTGTGACGTATTGACGCCGGCACGTTGCTGAAACTCGGTGTGCGTGAAACCTGGGCAGAGGGTTTGCACGCGCACGCCCGTACCACGCAGCTCCTCATGGAGGGCTTCGGTAAAACTGTTGATGTAGGCTTTGGTCGCCCCGTAGGTGGCGTGGTAGGGTCCAGGCAGCAAGGCTGAGATGGACGAGACATTGAGGATGGCACCGTGGTCACGCGCGATCATCCCCGGCAAAGCGGCGTGGGTCAGACGCACCAGGGCCACGACATTGAGACGGATTTCCGCCTCTTCTTGGTCCAGGTCACGTGTGGCAAACGGGCCAATGGTGCCAAAGCCCGCATTGTTCACTAGCAGAGTGAGCGCCTCATCCTGGCGTATATGCCTTTCCACGCGGCGCAACGCCTCGTGGTCCGTCAAATCGGCCACCAGAACGGTGGCCGTAATCCCATGCTGCTGCTGTAACGTCGTGGCGAGGGCTTCGAGGCGGGCCTGATGCCGCGCCACGAGGATCACATCGTAGTGGCGCCGTGCCAGGGCCGTGGCAAAGGCCGCCCCCAGGCCAGTGGAAGCCCCAGTCACCAGGGCGCAGCGGGGTACGGAGGTCTGGGTCGTGTGCGGTGATGCCATGCCGATATCCTTTGTTGTCGGTGCCACGAGTGAGGATCGACCATGTTGCAGCTCATTGTCTACGGACTGATCTCCGGCAGTATCATTGCCTTAGGGGCCATCGGCGTCACGCTCATCTACGGCATCCTGCGTTTTGCCAATTTTGCGCACGGCGATCTCATGGCCCTTGGCGCTTACCTCGCGTGGTTTTTTGCTATCACGTTGGGACTGCCCCTCTGGCTCGCCTGCGTGCTAGGCGTAGGGTGCACGGCGGTGCTGGGCGTGGGGCTCGACTACATATGGTTTCGCCCGCTGCGACAGCGACAAGCCCGGGCTGCCATCCTGGCCATGTCCTCACTGGGCCTGGGACTCATCCTGCAGAACCTGATTCGTATGCTGTGGGGCCCCCAAGTCCAGTATTATACGCGTGAACTGCACTTTCCATTCACCATCCCCATCGTACAGGTACGCCTGACCACGCAGCAAGTGCTGATTTGTGCCATTGCTGTGGGGCTGGTGAGCGCGGTGAGTGTCTTTTTGCAACGCACCAAGCTCGGCACAGCCATGCGCGCCACGGCGGATAATGCGCCCTTAGCCCTGGTGTCGGGCATTGATACGGAGCGGGTCGTGCTCTGGACCTGGCTGCTCGGGGCTGGCCTGGCGGCGGCGGGAGGTATTTTGCTGGGCCTGAGCGTGCGCTTGCAGCCCATCATGGGGTGGGATCTGCTCCTGCCGATTTTTGCCGCCACGGTCCTAGGGGGCATCGGCAGCCCGTACGGCGCTATGGCCGGTGCGTGTCTGATTGGTCTGGCAGAGGAACTCTCGACGCCGTTTCTCCCCACGGCGTACAAAACGGCCGTCTCCCTGGTGCTCCTGGTCGGTGTGTTGGTAATCCGTCCGCAAGGACTGTTTGGCGGCGGAAAACTGTCATGACCCTGTGTCCGGCCTGGCGTGATATGGCGCGTGCAGTGCTCTGTACAGTCAGCAATTCCCGCTGCTGGTCCTATCGCCTCAGATGTCCGCTTCAAGAAACGAGTTTTTGGTAGTTTGGCCATCCATTTCGCTCTGCTACCGGTGTTGCCGCAATCAGAGAAGGCCAGGTGTCTCCTGGAAGAGGACACCAAGTTGTGATCGGGGCACACCTGCCCCACGGCGCTGGCATAGCATCCGGTTCTGGCTAGAGAATCTCAGAGGAAAGCTTGAGATGAAGAGGCATCAATCGCACAGTTGGGTTTGAGCCTTTTCCATCCGTAACACAGGGCTTCGAGCCGTTGACGCCTAGATGCCAGTTCGTAGGAAGAGCACAGCGCGCGCATGCGCTCCCACAACAGGCGCTTGCTGCCAGGCTGCGCCCACACGGGCTCCCTGTAACCGTGTCGCCACCATTTCCAGGACAGCGAGCTGCTCGCTCATGCGTCCCCCATACGCGCTAGCGTTGCCTCAGTCTCCGGGAGCCAGAAGGTCATGGCCATGGCATGGTACATCTCGACAGCCGTGGCTAACGCAGTACGTGCTTGCTGCCGCTGACCCGTCTGCCCATACAGCATGCCGAGGCCGCGCTGGCAGTGCGCCTGGAGCGGACGCATGCCCAGCGCCTCGGCCAGGGCGAGGGCCGCGCGGTAGTAGGACTCGGTCGGCTCGTTCTCTGACGGATCATGCCGCGCCGCAATGTCGCCGAGGAGGCGCAGGGCATACGCCTCGTTGCCGCGTTCCTGGTGCGCATGGGCGAGCGCCAGCGTCCGCTCGGCAAGGATATGCGCTTCCCCCAGACGACCGGCCAGCATCTGCGCCTCCCCCAGGGAGAGACTACAGAGCCCCTGAAAGTACATCATGTCCATTGCAATAGTCTGTTCTATCGCCCGCGTGAGCAACGGCACGGCGTCGGCGACGCGCCTGCCCAGGGTGTATGCCGCTCCCAAGGCCGCAGCCATCCAGGGGAAAAAGACCGGGAGGTCGGCTTCCTGACAGAGGCTCATGGCCCGTTCGAGAAGGGGGAGCGCCCTGGACAGGTCGCCCTGGCGGAGGGACAACAGACCGATCCCATCATAGGCAAACATCAGGCTTACACGGTTCTCGACGGCCTCGGCAATCTGGAGCCCTTCGTTCCCAAGGACACGGCCATCAGGGAACCTACCCAGCTCGGCATAGCACACGGCAAGGTAGGCACGGGACATCACGGCAGGCAGACCAACCAGGCCGAAGCGCTCGTAGCGCCGCGCCCCGTCGAGGGTCGCCACGGTCTGCCCGAGGCTATCGATCGCCCGGCGATAGTCGCCCTGAGCGTGGTAGGCTCCGCCAAGGTAGCGGTTCGCCAGTGCGTGCAGGACAACATCTCCGTCGGCCGTGGCGAGCGCGAGGACGCGCTGGGCGGCGGCGATGGTCTGGTCATGCGCACCCCTCTCGTAGAAATGACGTGACAAAATGAGAGAGACCTGTCCCAGCCGACGATGATCGTTGAGGGCCTCGGCGAGGGTCTCGGCCTCGCGCAGAACCGCCAGGCTGCGCCCAGAGTCGCCAGACGGTCGGAGCGCCGAGCGTAGGGCGAGCCGGAGGTCAATGGCCTGCTCGGCGGTGGTACGACTGTCGGGGAGATGCTCCAGGGCCGCCAGCGCCTGCTCGAAGTACCCCACCGCCTCGCGATAGGCCGAGCGCGTGCGGGCTTTGTCCCCCGCCTGGCGGCCATAGGTCAGGGCCTTGTCCCACACCTCGCCGCGCAGGGCATGCTGCGCCAGCCGCT
>SXND01000252.1 GCA_005777235.1 Pseudomonadota bacterium | reverse complement strand
CCCCGTCTGTGGCGCCCGGTCGACACACCGCCGTACGTCTCGGTGCCCATGCGGATGCAACGCCCCCCGTGATGTGGTGGGCAGCGTGCATAGCCGTACCAGAGGTATGGACGGTGCTCTGCGGCCAGGTTGTGGCGTCCCAAACGCTATCCACTGGGAATATCCCTCAAAGTATCCTGGCTCTTCGCCAGGTAGTCATGCGGACACCATGCACGTCGCTCTGGATACGTCCAGAGAAGCCGCGCCACTTTAGTGGCAGCGGAGTGTCACACGCTTTCTCAATTGGTAAACTGAATGACCCTGCCCCAGCTCTATCCCCCAGGGCATGTCGGAGGTATACTCACGCCAACGATCACCCCTTCTGGAGCGGGACTATGAACAGCTATGCGTTGATCATCCTCGGGACGCTCGTCCTGGCCTACACACTGAACCTCCTCGCCGACTGTGCCAATCTGCACGCCCTCCGGCACGAGTTGCCGGAAGGATGTGCTGATATCTACGATGCCAACGCCTATCGTCAGTCGCAGGCGTACACGCGGGCGCAGACGCACTTTGGCATCCTGACCTCGACGTGTATGCTGCTCGTCACCCTGGGCTTCTGGTACGCTGGTGGATTTCAGGCGCTGGACGTACTCGTGCGCGGCTGGCATCTGGGGCTCATCGGGAGTGGCTTAGCGTACATTGGCCTGCTCGTGGCCGGCAAAAGTCTCCTGGCCTTGCCCTTTATGTTGTACGAGACGTTTGTGCTGGAGGCGCGTTTTGGCTTTAACAAAACCTCCTTCAAGACTTTTCTCGCTGACACGCTCAAGGGCCTGGGGCTCGGTGTGGCACTGGGAGGGCCGGTACTTGCGGGTGTCCTCGCCTTTCTCGCCTATACGGGACCATATGCCTGGCTCTACTGCTGGCTCGCTGTGACGCTCGTGAGTCTAGGGCTGCAATGGCTCGCGCCCACCTGGATCATGCCCCTGTTCAATACGTTTACGCCGCTGGCCGCTGGCCCGCTCAAAGAGGCCATCCTCACGTATGCCCGTACGGTCAAGTTTCCATTCGAAGATGTCTTTGTCATTGATGGTTCCCGGCGTTCCAGCAAATCCAACGCGTTTTTTACCGGCTTTGGTGCACATAAAAGGATCGCGCTTTTTGATACGCTGGTCACGGGCCATACGGTCCCTGAACTGGTGGCGGTGCTGGCGCATGAGATCGGTCATTACAAAATGCATCATGTTATGCGCAATACGGTCGTGAGCGTTGTGCATATGGGCGTGGTGTTTTTCTTGCTCTCCGTGTTCGTGACCCACGCGGGCCTCTTCCACGCCTTTGGGGTGCATGAACCGTCGCTCCACGCTGGGCTGGTATTTTTTGCCATGCTGTACTCTCCCATTGAACTCCTCCTCTCGCTGGGCATGCAGATGATGTCGCGGCGCCACGAATACGAAGCGGATCGTTTTGCCGTGGACACCTACGCCGAGCCGACTGCCCTCGTGCAAGCCCTCAAAAAATTGTCCGCCCACAACTTGGCGAACCTGACACCCCATCCTTTCTACGTGTTCCTGCATTACTCCCACCCACCGATGCTGCAGCGCTTGCACGCCATCCAGAGAGCTGCAGCACGTGTGGCCTAGCGTACGCGATGTCCAAGTCTGATCGGGCCGCCCAGCATACATGGATCGAGGCCTTACAGCAGCCCGGCTGTGCGCTCTGTCGCTTGGCAGAGCGCAGCAGCCAGCGTTACATCGCCACCCTCCTCGACGAAGCGGTGATGGATGTCGCGCATCGTGACACGTGGCGTGCGGCACGCGGCTTGTGTCCCTGGCATGCCACGGTCGCGTTGCAGACGCCCCAGAGTGCCAGCAGTGTGGCCCTGCTCTACGCCGATGTCCTCCGGCATGATCTGATGCAGCTGGCAGTACTCACCGTCCCGGTCCCCAGCCGCTGGGGTTGGCGCAGCCGCCGTACCCTACGGCAACGCCTCCAGGCGTGGTTACGCACCTGGTCGCAAGCACCACCCTGCCCCGTGTGCGTCCTGTGGCAGGCCCAAGAAGGCCGCTATGTGCAGGCCCTCTTGGACGCCTGGCCAGAGCCAACACTGGTCCACGCCTTGACGGTTTCCACGGGTTTATGCTGGGCCCACACCTGCCATCTGGTCGAGCACGGCCAGCAGCATCCGCATCTCCAAGCCGTCCTCGCCGTACAACAGGCCCATCTGCAACGCTTGCGGGGAGAGTTGGCGGCATTTATCCGCAAGCAGGATTACCGTTTTGCCCGTGAAGCCTATGGCCCGGAGGCGGACGCCTGGAGGCGGGTGGTGGCTCTGTATGGTGCGCCGGTAGGTGTCCCGAGGTGAGGCTGGATCCAGGGCAGCGAGTTTGCTAGAGTGCCGTGGAGGCCGTGTTGTGCGGCACGCGGGCTCGCCGCCACGGCGATGGCTGCAGCAGGAACTACGCAAAGCGTACTTGTGCACACTTTGTAGAAAGCAGTACACCCATGATGGCTTCCACCGCACCGCCGTCTGTCTGGTCGCCTTGCACCCTCGCGGGGCAGCACTTCCAACTCTTCAACCTGGACCATCCCCGCATCGCCGCCCGTGTCCTCGATGATATGGATGCCGGTGTGGCTGTCTATTATGACCAGCGCTGGGACATTACCACACGTTTTTGCCGGTTTCTCCTGGCACATCCGACGTGGGTCGCAGACCGTGCGGTGCTCATCCTCGGGGCCGGGCTTGGCCTGGAAACACTGGTCATTGGCCGACTCTGCCGCACGCTCTATCTCAACGATCGTGCCCCCGGGGCTCTCGATCTCTGTGTCCAGCAGTTGCGGCAGAATGGCATCACGCAGGTGACCTGCCTGTGCGGGCCGTATGAGACCATCGACCTACCGCCTGTTGATCTCCTGGTCGGCTGTTATCTCGTCTATAGTCTTGACACGACCGCTTCCATGCGTCAATTGCTCGCCCGGCCCACACCACCGATCTTGCTGAGCAACGACAATCTATTGAGTTGGCAAGCCCTACTCCGGGAGACCAGGCGTCCCTACCGAATCCTTGTACCGCCGGACGATCTCTCCTGTGTGCTCTTTGAGGCCACTGATCTTTCGCATCCCACTCTTGACGGTGTGCCCAGATCTTGCCATCTTTCTGGCGATGCTGGGAGGTGAGAGGCGGGGCGGCAGCGCACTGGATGCCTTGCTGCCATGCCTATCCGCGGTGTGACGTGAGCAAGGGGAGACCGCTGTGGCCAATTTTAAGACCCATCTTTCTGTCGCGGCTGGACTGAGCGGCGTGCTGGCGACGGGCTGTTTGGCCGTTGGCCTGGCAACGCCGCGCGACGTCTGGCTGTATTTCACGCTGGGCACGTTGGGTGGGATCTTGCCGGATATCGATGCCAACAACTCGATACCAGGACGGATGTTGTTTAGCTTTTTTGCCCTGGTCGTGGCGTTTTCCACGTTATTTAGCCGTGCCGGCGTGTACTCGATTGTCGAACTCACGCTGCTCTGGCTCGTCACGTATGTGACCGTACGCTATGTGATCTTCCAATTGTTTGCCCGCTTCACTGTGCATCGCGGTGTGTTTCATTCCGTCACTGCGGTGGCGTTCTTTGGCTTCCTCACCACGTGCCTGACCTATTATTTCTTCGCTTTGAGTGAGCGCGACGCCTGGATGACTGGCCTCTTTGTCAGTTTCGGCTACCTCATCCACCTTGGCCTTGACGAGATGTACAGCATTGATCTCACGGGCCGGCGCGTCAAACGCTCCTTTGGCACCGCCATCAAAATCATTAGCCCCAGCCTGAGTGCCACCATCGTGCTGACTCTGGCGACGCTTGCCGTGTTCTTCTTGACGCCGAGCGCCGAGCCATTTACGCAAGCGGTATTCAGTGCCAACACGTATAAACAGATTAAAGGGCAATTACTGCCCAAGGCCGGATGGTTTAATTTATAAAAAGTACCATGCACGGTGCGTCGCCCGGTGGTGCTCGGGGCGACGCGCCGTCCCCCTCCCACATGATGAGGCGGCGTTAGACCCCGACCTCTTCCAGCTGTGGATTATCAATCGTCGTGATGAGAGCGTCTTCCCGCATCTCTACGCGGATGGTCGCCCCTTCCAGCACATTCCCAGCAATGAGCGCCCGGCCAATGCGGGTCTCCAACTCATGCTGTAAGAAGCGCCGTAGTGGCCGCGCCCCGTAGACCGGGTCAAAGCCCTGACGGGCAATGTATTCGCGTGCCGCATCACTGAGCACCAACTGCACACCACGGTCCGTGAGTCGGGTGCGTAACTCCGCGGTCAGCAGATCGACAATGCGCGTGATTTCCGCGATGGTCAGTGGCCGGAACAGCACGATGTCATCCACGCGATTCAAAAACTCGGGCCGGAAGTGCTGCCGCATCTCGCGCATAACGGCGGTGCGGGCCTGTTCAGTGATCTCTCCGTGACTGGTCACGCCTTCGAGCAGATGGGGCGAGCCAATGTTCGAGGTCATGATGATCACTGTGTTCTTAAAACTCACTGTCCGCCCTTGGGCATCCGTGACGCGGCCATCGTCGAGAATTTGTAACAAGACGTTGAACACGTCATGATGCGCCTTCTCAATCTCGTCAAAGAGAATCACCGAGTAGGGCTTGCGCCGCACCGCTTCGGTCAACTGGCCACCTTCCTCGTAGCCAATATAGCCTGGAGGCGCGCCAATGAGGCGGGAGACATTATGCCGCTCCATGTATTCACTCATGTCAATGCGGACGATGTTGTCCTCCGAATCGAACAACGCCTGCGCCAGGGTCTTGGCCAGCTCGGTCTTACCCACGCCAGTAGGCCCCAGGAAGATGAACGAGCCAATGGGGCGGCGCGGATCTTTCATGCCGGCGCGGGCGCGGATCACGGCATCGGCCACCAGCGTCACCGCCTCATCTTGTCCTATCACACGCTGATGCAGAATTTCATCCAGGCGCAACAGTTTGTCGCGCTCACCCTCCACCAGACGGGTGACGGGGATGCCGGTCCAGCGCGACACAATCTCGGCGATTTCGTCCTCGGTCACCTCTTCGCGCAACAGGCGCTTGCCACCCTGCTGCTCGGTCAGCTTGCCTTCATCCGCTTTGATGCGGCGCTCCAACTCCGGCAGCCGTCCGTGGCGCAACTCGGCGGCACGGTTCAGGTCATAAGCCCGTTCGGCATGCTCGATCTGCCGCTTCACCTGCTCGATCTCGCCGCGCAGTGCGCGAATTGTGCCAATCGCTTGCTTTTCGCCCTCCCACTGCGCCCGCATCCCGCCACTCTGCTCGCGCAGATCCGCCAGCTCCTGGCGCAGATGCCCCAGGCGTTCCTGGCTCGCCTTGTCGGTTTCTTTGGTCAGGGCGGCTTCTTCAATTTCCAACTGCATGATGCGGCGCGTCACTTCGTCCAACTCCGCGGGCATGGAATCAATCTCGGTGCGAATCATGGCACAGGCTTCATCCACCAGGTCAATCGCCTTGTCCGGCAAAAAGCGATCCGACACATAGCGATTGGACAGCACCGCAGACGACACCAGGGCGTTGTCCTGGATGCGCACACCGTGATGCACTTCGTAGCGCTCCTTCAGACCACGCAGGATGGAGACGGTGTCTTCTACCGACGGCGCATCAACCATGACCGGCTGGAAGCGTCGTTCCAGCGCGGCATCT
>SXND01000251.1 GCA_005777235.1 Pseudomonadota bacterium | reverse complement strand
GGGCCGACAAAGGCCGCCTCGTGCGCTGGGGGAAGGCCCCATGCTTGCTTGTGCCAGGGTTGAAGTGCACTTTTTTTTAAGGTCCGTCGGACGGTCTCATGCGACACGGATGCGACAACATCGCCCGCGACCATGGTGTGCACCAGCATGCGGAAGGTCCACCGCGCTTGTCCCGCAGGAGCTGGCCTCCAACACCAGGCACGCCAAGGGGCTTCCTCCTCTCCAGTCCTTTGGCGTCGGTGGGCAGGGGGGACGGGTTGGCGCTACCAGGCAGCGTCACAACCCTCCGCGACCACACGCGTCTTGCACGGCGCGACTTTTTTGGTAGCCCCGTCCGACGCGGAAGCACTCTCCGCGTGTGTCCGTCCACAGGCCCTCTCGGCTTGGCGTACAATATCCGCAGGAATGCTCGTGCTGCGCTTGACCGTGTTTTTTGATACACTCTCTCGTCAGGTCGCACGGTCTACATCTGTCAAGTCTATCCCATATCGCCTAGCCACGGCTCCTCCTGCACAGTGAGATAGGAAGGGCCTTATCCTAACAGCATATCTCATCGTGACAATGCACTAGGCCCTGAGCATCCCAACACGGCGACGAGTCTCGACAACCTGGCCTCCTTGTCGCGCAGCCAGGGGCGTTATGCCGAGGGCATCCCCTTGTATCGGCGTGTGCTTGCCCTAGAGACACGCCGCCTGGGCGCCGACCACGCCGCCACCTTGGGCACCATGAATGCCCTGGCGCAAGCCCTGTTCAACCAGGGGGAAATCGCGGCAGCCCGCCAGTTGCAGGAACAGCTCCTGGCCACGCACCAGCGTGTGCACGGCCCGGAGCATGACGCGACGCTGACCAGCATGAACAATCTGGCCAAACAAAGCCTGCTGGCGCAGGGCGAGCTGGGGCGGGCGCGGCAGATGCTGGAGCAGGTGCTGGCAGCCCAGCGCCAGCGCCAGGGCGCACAGGATTTGTTTACGCTGGTCGCCATGCATAACCTGGCCGACGTACTGCGGGCCCAAGGCGAACTGGCGGCAGCACGGGCCTTGTTGGAAGAAGCCTTGCCCAGCCTGCGCCAGACGCAAGGCGAAGAGCATGGGCGCACGCTGAATAGCCTGTATACCCTGGCCGAGGTGCTGCGGGCCCAGCATGACCTGGCAGCGGCCCGCCCGCTGCTGACCCAGGTGGTGACGGCACGCCAGCGCCTGCTGGGTGTGCAGCACCCGGACACTACGGTGGCAGCGCACGCCTTGTGGACCTTGCTGCACAGGCTGGGCGAGGCCGAGGCCGCCGACAGCGTGGCGCGCACGGCTCTGGAGTGGCTACGCGAGGCGGAGGTGGACAGGATGACCGTAGAGGTGCGCCGCATCCGGGAGCAGGTGCTGCAGCAGCGTGGATCTGGTGTTAGCCCTCAAGAGGCGGATGCAAACCCAGCGCGCTCCACAGCTGACGTGCCTCTAGCACCCACGGCTCGTTGAGCCGGAGGGCGGCGACGGTCGCCCTATCCATCATCGCCGACTGGCGCCATCTCGTCCCCGGCAGAGAGCGCCCCGCCAGCGCTCTCCCCGACAAAATGCGTCTTTCCAAGCGCCCCGTTCGCTAGTACACTCTGCGAATCATAGTCTTGCCTCGCGCAGACTACGAAGTCGTCTCCTGCGACGATGGAACAAGTTCAAGATGCCGACTTCTGACCGGAGGAACACACCGATGCTGGCCGCTTGTGCCAAGAACCGCCAGACGTTAGCATAACGCCAAGAAGGACGCTTTTGCTTCATAGGAATCGACATGGCTGACACAACCCTGGAAGAACGGGTGGCTCTCTTAGAAGACCTGATGGCCCAGTTGCTACCCTCTCATGAACGCGTCGAGCGGCCCAAAGATT
This sequence comes from Pseudomonadota bacterium, assembly GCA_005777235.1. Lineage (GTDB taxonomy): Bacteria > Tectomicrobia > Entotheonellia > Entotheonellales > Entotheonellaceae > SXND01. The sequence continues at coordinate 24,593 of SXND01000251.1, read as the reverse complement.
GGCGCCGTACCGTTGGCACGTTCGATGGGGATCACATCATGCATGAGATTATTGCAGAAGGCGAGCGTGTCCGGGCCGCAGACCGCCAGGCTTCCCATCTATGATCATTCTGGATACTGATCATCTGTCGTTGTTGCAGGTCCGAGATGCACCTGCGGCCTTTGCCCTGCAAGGTCGTCTTGCAACCTTCTCTCACGACGAGATCATGGCTACAGTTATTACTGTTGAAGAGCAGATGCGGGGCTGGTTAGCACGCCTCCACGCCGTGACCGAGGTACAGCAGCAGGTCGCCTATTACGAGCGTCTCCTGCGTTTAATGGCTTTTTTTTCGGCTTGGATAGTCCTGCCTTTTGATCAGCAGGCTGCAGAGCGCTTCCCCCAGTTGCGGCGGCAGCGTATCCGTATTGGCACCATGGATCTGAAAATTGCCGCGATTGCGCTGGCACATCGCCTCCGCTCTTGTCGAGTAATCTACGTGACTTCCAACAGGTTCCTGGGCTCCACGTCGCAGACTGGCGCCATCTCACCTCCTAAGTATCGCCGTCTTTAGCGCTTTCCCCGTCAAAATGCGCCTTTCCAAGCGTCCCGTTTACCAGTACACTCTGCGGAGCACAGTCTTGCCTCTCAGACTACACAGCCGCCTCTCTTCTGATGGACACTCAGCATGAAACTGCGAACGGGAACCCCCTGGATGCCAGCCGCCGAGTATGGCCGCGCCCTGCGTGGGCTGGGCGTGAATCTGCTCGTGCGGCACATAGACGCTGCCTTGCCCTTCCACCGTGAAGTCCTGGGCGCTGAGGTCGTGTACAGCGACCCAGATTTCGCCGTGTTACGCTACGATACGGTGGAATGGATGCTGCACGCGGACCACACCTATCTTGATCATCCTCTGCACCCCAGCCTGCGGGACGAGGGGCCACGCGGGGTCGGGGCAGAACTGCGCCTGCATGGGCGCGACCCGGATGTGGCCGAAGCCGCAGCACGGCGGCTAGGTTACACCGTGCTCGCCAGCACGACCGATAAGCCGCATGGGCTGCGCGAGGTGTACATTGTAGATGCGGATGGCTATCTCTGGGTGCCGGACGTACCGCGCCCCCGCTAACCAAAGGAGTGCCGCCGTGGAGACAACAGGGGGTACCGTGCTGCGCACCGTCTGCGCCCATGATTGCCCGGATGCCTGCTCTGTGCTGGTCACCGTAGAAAACGAGCGCGTGGTGCGCACGGTGGGCGATCCGCAGCACGCCTTTACACGAGGCTTTCTGTGCGGCAAAGTCAACCGCTATGCCGAGCGCGTGCATGCGCCGGGGCGGGTCCTGACGCCGCTGCGACGCGTCGGGGCCAAAGGCGCTGGGCAGTTTACACCGATCACCTGGGACGCGGCTCTGGACGAAATCGTCAGCCACTGGCAGACCATCCAGGCGCGCTACGGCAGCGAAGCCCTGGCCGGCTATGCCTACAGCGCGCATCAGGGGCTGGTGAACCGCAACCTGGCCCAGGCCCTGTTTCATGCCCTGGGTGCGACGCGGGTCAATGCCGCCGCCGTGTGCGACTCGTGTTGCGGTGAGGCCTGGGAGCTGACCGTCGGGCCAGCGGGCGGTACGGACCCGGAGCAGGTGCAGCACTCCGACTATATCATCGCCTGGGGCGCCAATCTCGCTAGCACCAACGTGCATCAGATTCCCTTCATCGACATGGCCCGGCGCCAGGGGGCCAAGTTGGTGGTCATCGACGTCTGGCGCACGCGCACGGCCCGCCGAGCCGACTGGTTTATCCCCATCCGTGTCGGCACCGATGCGGCCCTGGCCCTGGGCCTGGCGCATGTGTTACAGCGCGACCATCTTCTAGACCATGACTACATCCAGCGTCTGGTGTCAGGCTACGCACGCTGGAGCCAAGAAGTCTTGCCGCGCTATACGCCCGCCGCCGTTGAGGCCATCACCGGCGTGCCGGCGCACGACGTCGAATCCCTGGCCCAGGCCTATGGCCAGGCCAGAGCCCCGTTCATTCGCCTCGGCCAGGGGTTGTCGCGTAACGCCAATGGCGGTGCGGCGACGCGGGCCATCACCTGCTTACCGGGCCTGGTCGGCGCCTGGCAGCGTCCGGGCGGCGGCGCGCTGTTATCCACCGCCGATAGCTACACATTCAACTTCCCAGCCCTGCGCCGCCCTGATTTGCAGCCTAGCGGACCACGGCGTCTGCTCAACATGGTGCGCTTTGGGCAGGCCCTCACCACCTGGGACGATCCACCGCTGATGGCCCTGTTTATCCAGAGTAACAACCCGGCCACTACCTGCCCGGAGCAAGCCCTGGTGCGGCGTGGTTTGGCGCGGGAGGATCTGTTCACCGTGGTGCACGAGACGTTCCTCAGCGAAACGGCGCGCTATGCCGACATCGTCTTACCTGCCTGTACGTCGTTTGAATCTGAAGACTTGTATCGCGGTTACGGTACCTACTATGTGCAATACGGCCCGCAGGTCATCCCGCCACAGGGTGAGGCGTGGCCAAATTACCGGGTGATTGCGGCCTTAGCGCAGCGCCTGGGTCTGCACGATGCGGTATTCCGCCGCACGCCACGTGAGCACATAGCGGCGCTCCTGGACGTGCGGGACGGGCCAGTGGCGGGCTTGCGGCTCGCTGACCTGCTGGACGGCATGCCACGACGCCTCAATCTCCCGACCCTGGGCCATACGTTTGATCGGGTGTTTCCGACGTCGAGCGGCAAGATGCACATTGCTTGTCCAGAGCTGGCAGCACGCGGGCTGCAGGATTTACCGGACTACGTGCCCACGGCGACGACGGGGTATCCCTTGCGGCTGGTGACGGCGCCAGGGCATCACCTGCACCATTCGGTGTTTCTTGATGTGGCCTCTTTACGCCGTGAGGAAGGCGGCCCGTGGGTCCGTCTGCATCCAGACGAGGCCACGCCGCGCGGTATCAGTGACGGGCAGGCAGTGGAGCTGTTTAACGACGCTGGCCTGGTGGGGCTCTCCGCCCGCGTGACCACCGATGTGGTTCCTGGCACCGTGGTGGTGGAAGGCCATCGCCCGCAGGCGCACTATCTCTCGGGTGGGCCGCTCAATGTGTTATGTGCCGATGGCTATGCTGACCTGGGTGAGGGCGCCACGTATCAGGACACCTGGCTCGACATCCGGCCACTGCGCTAAAGGGGATGGGCCGCCTATGGACATGCCGGCATTGTTCCACGCAACGGATCTGCCGACCCTCAGGGCTGATGCGGGCGCACAGTTTTGCCACCCTCCTGACGTGAGGCAATGCCGACACCTATGACCTCGGAGCCGCATGACATGCCTGGACCGGCCGCCCCTGGTGACGTCACGCTGGATGGCACGCCAAGACATGCAGCCCAAGGACTGCGCGGTGTTGCAGGATACCTGCCCAGCATAGCCCCTTGTCTGGCGGGGCGCTAGAGTACATGAGGCCGTGCCCCGTGCCCCTCCGGCAAGCGACGCGGTGTTACTGCGCTCCCGTAGCGTCCTCCACTCCGTGCGCTGCCAGCCACTGCTCCAGATCCACCAGCCCGCCAAAGTCCAGCAAGGCTTCCCCAAGGGCGTCTAGTTGTCGCAGCGGCAATCCCGCAATCTGCTCCCGTATAGGCAGCGTCAGTACACCGCAGCGTCGTTGCAGCATCCGGAGCAGCAACGCCACTTCGCCTTCTTGGCGTCCTTCTTGGCGTCCTTCCGCAAATACCTCCTGATAAAAGCGGGTCTGCTTGAGATCAATGTCCGTGAGTTCTACCATGGCTTGGATCTCCTCTCGACGCAATCTGGGAAGCTTAGAGACCAGAATCGTTTCAAGCATGTTGATGAAAGCCGCAGCCTGGGCCGTATCCATGGAACGGTCGGCACGTAGCTGGTCGAGGAGGGTACGCGCCTCGCCCATGGCCTGCGGCGGGGGGCTCAACAACACGCTTAACAGGCGCTGTACGTGCGTCTGGCGCGGTTGCGCCCATTCGTCCAGATACACGCGTGTGACCTGGCGACTCTGCAGCAACACGTCGTAGTGGAGATGCGGCCCCGGATCAAGCGTCCGCGTTGGATACAAGACCACGGCCTGCCAGGGATGCACCGGGCGTTGTTGGCGCAGATACAGGAAGGCTTCGGCAAACAACCGAGCATACAGTTCTGGGTCGCGCTGCAACTGCACTGCGACAAAGTACAGCGGCCAGTCGGGCTGCCCATCTGGTGGCAGAAAGACGCCATCCAGGCGAAAGGCGGTCTGCTTGAGTTCCACTGATGCAAAGTGATACTGCGCCGCATGCAGCGCTGGCTAGGCGATCAGGTCAAACAACAAGTGCGGCAGGGTCTGAAACAAGCGATAGAACAGAGAATCCGTTTGCATGCCCCGCGCGCCTTCCTACGGCCCGGGCTCTGTGCCCTGCCTAGCGTGCCTCCTGGCCCAGTGCCTGGGCCGGGTGCAGGCTACCCTGCCGGGCAGTATAGCAGTGCCTGCCCAGTGCAACAACCGCCGTAGTGCCGGGCGAGCCTGGACCTTGCGGAGTGAAGCGTCTCATGCCATCTTGTTATTCTCCAGCAGTCCCCTGGCGCATACCGCTCTGGCAGCGCGGCGTTTTTTCGACGACGGGGACTACGGCAGAGCCCATCCTTGACCCTCCGCGCTCTCCGCTGTAGGGTGAGGCCCACCAGGAGCACCGCGCGCCGTACACTGATAAGGCACGCGTGCCATGCGACGGATGGGATACGGGTGCCACGGACATCGAGTCATGAGAAGGACAAGCGCGCTATGTACATGCCGGAGTTGTATCACGAAACCGATCTGCCGACCCTGCACGGGCTGATGCGGGACAATAGCTTTGCCACGCTCGTCACCCAACATGAGGGCGCCCCCTTTGCCACGCATACCCCCATTGTGCTGGTGGCCGATGAGGGGCCTTACGGCACCTTGTACGGCCATGTGGCGCGGGCCAACCCGCAGTGGCGCACGTTTGACGCGACGCAGGAGGCACTGGTGATCTTCCAGGGGCCGCATAGCTATGTGTCACCGTCGTGGTATGAGGTCGCACTCAGCGTGCCGACGTGGAATTACACCGCGGTGCACGCCTACGGCACCCTACGCCCGGTGACGGAGTACGAGGAATTCCATGCCCTCCTCAGCCTGCTGGTGCGCACTTATGAGTCGCAGTTTGCCCAACCCTGGCTGTTCCAGCTCCCGGACGACTACGTGCGCAGCATGATGCAGGGTATTGTGGGTTTCAGTATGGGCATCACACGGCTAGAAGGCAAATACAAGTTGAGCCAAAACCGTTCCCTGACCGATCAGCAAAACGTCGCCGCGACGTTGCAGCACAGCAGTGACCCCATGAGCCAGGACGTTGGGCGGCTCATGCAGCAGCGCCAAGCTGCAAGGAGGGGATGATGGAGCTTGGCCCAGTGACCCTGGAAGGACAGTACGTGCGCCTGGAGCCCATCACGCTGGCGCACATTCCGGCCCTGTGGCGTATTGGCGCCCACGCGGAGCTGTGGCGTTACATCCCCTATAGCATCGGCTCCGAAGCTGCCATGCACGCCTACGTTGAGTCCGAGCTGGCCAAGCAGGCAGCTGGACAGGTGGTGCGCTTTGTGACGGTGGCGCGGGCCACCAACGAGCTGGTCGGCGCCACCAGTTTCATGGCCATTGACCGCCAGCATCGCCGTCTGGAGATCGGCGGCACCTGGATTACCCCGGCCTGGCAACGCTCGCCCATCAACACGGAGGCGAAGTATTTACAGCTGCGGCATGCCTTTGAGACCGTGGGCTGCATCCGCGTCGAGTTTAAGACCGACGTGCTCAATAGCAAGTCACGCCAGGCCCTGGAGCGTATTGGCGCCGTGCAGGAGGGCATCTTCCGTAAGCACATGGTCATGCCCGGCGGACGCCTCCGCGATAGCGTGTATTTTAGTATCACGTGCGACGACTGGCCCACGGTCAAGGCGCAGCTCGCAGCGCGTATGGCGTCATATCCGCCACCGGCCACAGCCTAGGCCAGGGAGTCCACGGTGCCGCAGCGCCCCAGGCCCACGCCCCACACCATTCTCGTGCGTGCTCCCAACTGGCTGGGCGATCAGATCCTGGCGTACCCGTTTTTCTACCACCTGCGCCACGGCTATCCCGAGGCACAGATTACAGTCGCCTGCGTCCCATGGGTGGCGGCGTTGCAATTTCGGCACCTGGTGGATGCCGTCTGCGAGTTGCCGCCACCCCGCACCACCTCGGCCTGGGCCAAGGCGCGGGCCTTGGAAGCGCAGAGTGCCATGCTGCGGGCGCAAGGGCCGTGGGATCTCGGACTCTGTCTGCCCAACTCCTTGGGGGCAGCCTGGCTGCTGGCGCGGGCACGGGTGCGCTGGCGGCGCGGCTATCGTACCGAGGCACGAGGTTGGTTGCTGCATGAGGGCCTGGACTGGCAGCCCTGGCGCAGGCGGCATCGGGTGGAGGCGTATCTGCAGGTGCTGCCCGAGGCCGTGCGTCCGGCGCTGGCGGCTGTGCCGGCGCCTTTTGAGGCGGCGGTGGCCTGGCCGGTGGAAACGCCACTGCTGCCGCCGCCCGCGCCGTACTGGATCCTGGCGCCGGGCAGCCTGGCCATGTCACGACGCTGGCCCCTGGAACGCTTTGCGGCCCTGGCCCGACGGATCGCGGACAGCACGGCGCTGACGGGGCTGGTCGTGGGGGGAAGTGCCGAAGCTGCCACGGCACGGCAGTTGTGCGTCGACCCGGCGCTAAAACTGCTCGACTACACGGCCCGAGGCGCGGTGGCCATGTACGCGCTACTGTTTCAGCAGGCGCGCTTTACCGTCAGTAACGACTCCGGCCTGGCCCACGTGGCGGCCTTGTGCGGCTCGCCGGTGTATATCGTCTGGGGCGCCGGCAACCCGGCGATTACCACCCCCTGGGGACCAGGTTCCGTACACGTGCTGCACCACGCCGTGGACTGCTGGCCCTGTGCGCGCAACGTCTGTCAGCAGCCCGCAGCGCGCCAGCTCGCCTGTCTGCATGGCATCACCCCTGAGACCGTGTGGCAGGCCCTGCAAGCATGCTAAACGTCGTGCACCTCAATTCCAACCTCCCCTGGCGCGGCGGGGAGCAGCAGGTCTTCTATCTCACCGCCTGGTTGCAAGCCCAGGGCCACCGCAGTGTGGTGTTCTGCCCGCCACACAGCGCGCTGTATCAGCGCACCCAGGCACGCGGCCTGCCGTGCGTCGGGCTGCCGATGCGTCACGAACTCGACCTCGTGGCCGCCTGGCAACTTGGCCACTACCTGCGCCAGCAGCGGGTGGACATCCTACACATGCACACCCCACACGCACACACTATTGGCCTCCTGGCCAGCCTCCTAGCCCCACGCACCCGCCTGGTGGTGGCGCGCCGCTCAGATTTTGTCCCAGCGCGGCACTGGCTCAACCGCTACAAATATACGCGCCCGCGCTTGCACTACGTGGCCGTGTCCAACGCCGTGCGCCAGGTGTTACTGGCCAGCGGTATAGAGGCCCGGCGTGTTGAGACGGTGTACAGCGGCATTGATCTGCAACGTTTTGCCGACATTGCAGCCGCACCGCCGCTGTTTCCAGCCGGCACGCGGGTGCTTGGCACGGTCGGGCATCTCGCCGGGCAAAAGGGCCAGCGTTATCTGTTAGAGGCCATGGCGCTGCTGGTGCAAGATGAGCCGCAGATCGGCATGGTCCTGGCCGGGGACGGGGATTTGCGTGCCACACTGGAAGCGCAGGTTGCTGCCCTGGGCCTGCAGGCGCAGGTGCGCTTTACCGGCTTTCGGCACGACATCCTGCGCCTCATGCAGGGTTTTGACATCTTTGTGTTTTCTTCGTACCTGGAGGGCCTGGGCACTGCCATCCTCGACGCCATGGCCTTGGGCAAACCCGTGGTGGCCACCCGTGCCGGGGGCATTCCCGAAGCCGTAGCCGATGGCGTCACCGGCCTGCTGGTGCCGCCGCGTGACCCGCAGGCCCTGGCCGCGGCCTTGTGCCATCTGTTGCAGCATCCAGCCCAGGCGCGTAGCTTTGGGATGGCAGGCCGCCAGCGGGTCGAGCAACTGTTCACGGCCGAGCGCATGGCCAGTGAGACACTGCGAGTGTATGAGCAGCGACTGGCCGCACTACCGACGTTGCCTGCCATGGCTCACGAGTGCTAAGGTCGGGCTGCCCAGGCGGCACGTCATCTTGCACGGGGACCGCGCCCTGCCTTTGCAACCGCCCTGGCACTGGAATAGGACTGTGCTGGGGAGCGGCTCTGGCTGTTGGAGACTCTGGCGATAGGGTTATGAGGAGGCAATACGCGCTATGCTGTAAGGCATCCGGGACATCGTACAACGTGGCGAGCACCGTGACACTGTGCATGCGCAGGGGCGGATGACACAACGACGCATCCTGGATAACGAGGTACAACAAGTACTTTTGGGGCCCGAGGCTGAAGTTATTGCGGCCTATCCCCACGACAAATACAGCCCGAGCGGCCTTATCTGTGGTCTGACTGCTGCCGGACGCATGCTGCATGTCCAGGCCAACCATGCGGCAGTCATCGTGACGGTCTATGACCCTGATCCAGCAGAATGGATTGATCGAGGCAGAAGGAGGAAACGATGAGCCGCGAATGCCCCGTATGCCATCATGCCATGCACGCGGCGCTGGTGCGTCACGTGCAGACCTGGCAGGAGACCGTGGTGATGTTTGAACATGTGCCGGCAGAGGTGTGCGCGCAGTGTGGCGAACACCTCTTCACCGGTGAGGTGGTTGATAGGCTGAATAACCTGCTCTGGTCCCTGGCGCCGCCAACACGGACTGTCGCCGTCGCCGTGTATGATCTGGCAGCGGGTTAAGAACTATCCCAGCGTCAGAGGGGCGACCGGCCGTTCGCCCCTCCCGGGATAGACTCTCAGCACACCTCCCCCCCGCTGCCCACCGTGCCTGGCCTGGAAGGTTGCACACACCGTCGCCGCAGTCGGCGGCACCTCGCATCTCTACGCCCCGATCACGTCAAACACCGCCTTGGCAAGCGCTGCCGCCACTGGCACAGGCTCAGTCTGGGGCGCGGTGGTTGCGCCGTGGCCACCAGCGCCGCAGGGCCCGCCAGACACGGGACAACAAGGGGATGGACACTAGAGAAGGCAGCGTGTGAGACGCCTGGGGGCCTGCGGCGCCCGGCAGCGCTTGGGTGATGTCTGGGGCGGAGACGTCTAAAGCCTGCAATAAAGCGTGGTAATTTGCCAGCACTGTCTGCCAGTGTGGATGCTCATGGCCTGTCGCCGCCTGGAAATGCTGCAAAATAGCCACCGCGCGGCGGGACAGCGGTTCGGCCTCGGCCAGGCGGTTGGTGGCCTGCAGCAGGCTGGCCAGGTTGTTGAGGTCTCTGGCGACAGTGGGATGCAGCGGCCCGGAGGCGGCTTCGTCGATGGCCAGGGCGCGGCGGAACAGGGGTTCGGCCTCGGCCAGGCGGTTGGTGTCTTGGAGCAGGCTGGCCAGGTTGTTGAGCCGGATGGCGACGGTGGGATGCAGCGGCCCGGAGGCGGCTTCGTCGATGGCCAGGGCGCGGCGGGACAGCGGTTCGGCCTCGACAAAGGCACTTTTCTCCACAAGAAACAGCCCGAAGTCATTCATCAGTCGCGCTGTCGGCGCATGGATGCCAGCCTGGTCGGCTCGGGCAATAACGACCGCAACGTGCGGGCGGAGCGGCTCCCAGCGCGGCCAGGAGCGTACGTCCTGAGGAGGCGGATCCTTAGGTAGCGCTGCGTCCAACCAGCGCACGGTGTGCTCACGCCAGAAGCCCTGCTCGGCCTCGGCGATCTGCCGACGGGTGATGTCCTGCACCAGGCGGTGTACTTGCACGCTGGCATTCGTGCTGTCCGTCCACGTCACCATCGAATACTGCGCCAGCGCTGCCAGGGCTTCCTCCAGCGCCACCTCCCCAGCCGGAGTTTCTCCAGCCGGTCCGGCCAGCGCCACAGCGAAAATCTGCTCCACCTCTGCACCGTGGAACAACAGCCGTGGCACTGGCTCCGGGGCCAGCCAGGCGAGGAGGCGCAGCAGGGCCCGCGCCGGGGCCTCCAGTTGTGCCAGGGTGGTCTCCCAGGTGATGGCCAGGCTACGCGGATAGTGCATGAGGCGGGCGTCAAACCAGGTGCGCACCCTGGCCTCACCAGCACGCCAGCGCCTGTGATACTCCCCCAGGCCACAGCGCACATGCTGGATATAGGCCCCGGCCTGTTCCAGAGCCAGGGCCAGACCGCCGAGTTCCTGCGCCAGGGCCACGGCGTCGGCCGCATCCGACGGCGTCACATGGCGGAAGCCCGCCGTACGCTCCAGCACAAACGCCACGGCATCCGGCTCGGCCAGCACATCCAGGGGCAGCGCTTCCATGCCCGCACCCCACTGGCTCAGACGCGAGGTGAGCAGCACATGGCCGTGCTGCAAGCGGGGCAGCAAGGCCTCCACCGCCTGGGCGGCCTCGGGACTGTCAACGTTATCGAGGATCAACAACCAGCCGTAGTGCGCTGCCAGCCAGCGCAACACCGCGGCCGTCTGCACCTCTTCCTCCCGGGCCTGGCGCTCGGGCAAGCCCAGCGGCGCACAGAGCGCCGCTAGCTGGCGTGGCAGGTCGGTCGCCGCCTCGGCGCGCACGAACAACAGCGCCGTGTAGTCGGCCTGATAGCGCCAGGCATACTCCACGGCCAGGCGCGTTTTGCCGACGCCACCCAGGCCGTGGATGGCCTGCCGCGCCACAATGGCGGCAACGGCTCCGGGCCTGCTGGCGAGGCGCTGATGCAGGTCCGTGACAAAGGTCTCGCGTCCCTTAAAACGCGTGCCGAGGCTGAGGTCGGGGAGATTGTCGGGCTTGCCAGACCCGGCGACTGACGCTGGCAAGGGCAGCGCGGCAATGCGCTCCCGCAAGGTGCTGAGGTCACTAAAAGACTCGCGTTTGTGTGGGCGCTGGCGCAGTTGCTCGCGGTACTGCTGCTGCAACTGGCGCAATTCCAGGGGTTCCTCCGACTGGGTATCGAACGGACACTGCTCCGTGGCCAGCAACACGTAGATGGGCTTGTTAAAGGACTCGGCCAGATCAAATTCCAATTGGGTATACGAACGCCGTGGGGCCTGTGCGGGCCGCGCTTGCGGCTCCTGCCCGTAGACAAACCCCACCAGGCAGATGACGGCATCGCAGGCGTTGATCTCCCGCCGTAGGATGTCCATGAGCGGCTGATAATCCGGCGGCAAATGCTCCTGCAGGCGCGGATGCACACCCCGGTCTAGGAGCACATCGCGCACGGCGCGGCGGTAGCTCCCCAGGTCCGGGGTGGTCGCACTGATGAACACCTGGGCTAGTTCTGGCATGTCTCGCCTGGCCTCCGCCTTGCAGAGCAGGAGTCACCCCTAGTGCATCTCCACAGGAGTGCTTGGGCCCTGCCTGGGAGCGCGGGCGTCCCGCCCGCTCCGAAGGCGGGCAAGATGCCCGCGCTCCCAGGCAGATGTCGTGCACAAGAGGATCTGTGGCAGTGCACTAGTGCCTCAACCGTGCGCATGTGCGACGTCTCCTGGGAGCGCCACGCGCCAGCGTGGCTTCGGGAGCCGGGCTGGAGCCCGGCGATCCCAGGGGGCAGCACCTGGCACAACAGCTCGGTGAAGGCACTAGGCCCTGAGGAAGCGTGCCGGCCAGCGGCGCGCCGCGTCGGCTCAGGGGCGCTGGGCGTCGAGACGACGCAGAAACACCTGCATTTCCTTGGCCGTTTGCAAGTCGCCCCGCGCCTCGGCTACGCAAATCCCGTCGGTAAAAATCTGCCGCGCCTCGGCATGGCGCTCTAACGCCGTATAGGCTTGCCCCAGGTAGCGATACGCGGCGGAATACTGCGCATCCAGCCGCACAATCTCGGCAAATTGTTCAACAGCCTTAGCAAAATCGCCCACCTCCATATACAGCTCGCCCAGGCCAAAGCGTAACATGGTATCGGTGGGCTCCAGGGCAATCAACTCGGCAAATTGGGCCATACGTTCCGTATCCATCGCGCTCTCCTGCTCCACATCAAAGTACCTGGCCATCAGTTTGCGCCATGTGCGTCTGGCGGTTATCCCCTGGGAGCGCGGCCATCCTGGCCGCTTACGGAGCGGGCGAGACGCCCGCGCTCCCAGGAAAAATCAGGCAAGAATGTTTGTCCAGGGACTGAGCTAGCCGCTGTTCCTGGCCTGCAAGGCCGCAAACACCTTTTCCGCCGTCAGCGGCAAGTCCAGAATCCGCACCCCCACCGCATCATACACCGCATTGGCAATCGCCGCCGCCACCGGCGTGTTGCTGCTTTCGCCAATGCCTTTACTCTGGTACGGCGCCGGGCCAGGACCGGGCTCCAACAACACCGTCACCAGCTCGGGGATATCCTTGATGGTCGGGATCTTGTAGTCACCCAGGCTGAGCGTGGTGACTTGCCCGTCTTCACTGCGCAGTTCTTCCATCAGGGCGTAGCCAAACCCCTGCAGCAGACCGCCTTCGATCTGACCCTGGTGCGTTAACGGATTCAAGATAGCACCGACGTCATGCGCCGTGACGATCTTAGTCACCGTCACCTGGCCCGTGTCTGGATCGACCTCCACCTCGGCGGCTTGCGCACAAAAGGAGGTCATGTGGGGTGGCGTCGAGGTAACGCTCATGGTGCCGCGCAGCGGATTGTCTGCCGTGGCGCGGGCTTGCGCCACCACCTCGGCCAGGGACAGGGTGCGGGACGGGTTGTTCGGCATGGCAAAGCGGCCTTGGGACAGTTGCAGGCGGTCCACTGGCGCCTCGAACAGCTCCGCCGCCACGGCACAGAGCTTGTCGCGTAGATCCTGGGCCGCGCCAAAGGCGGCTTGCCCGGCGGTGTAAGTTACCCGTGTGCCGCCGGGGCCAGATTCAAAGGGGATGGCGTCGGTGTCCTGCATCACCAGATGCACCTGCTCCGGCGGCAGGGTGAGGGTTTCGGCGACGATTTGCCGCATGATGGTATGCGCCCCGGTGCCGGTGTCCCACAGTGACATATACAGATTGACCTTGCCGTCCGCATCTATGGTGACCGAGGCGGTGGATTGCCCGGCGCCCTGCGGCTGGTCGGCGATGGCCAGGCCACGGCCCACGTGTGGGCGCTGGTGTGGGCGGCCCCAACCGATGGCCTGGGCCGCCTGGCGCAGGGTGTCTTCGGCGCGGATGTGCTGCAGCTTTTCGCCCACGGGACTGACGTCGCCATCGCGCAGGATATTACGCTGGCGGAACGCATAGGGGTCAAGGCCGAGGGCCTGCGCCATCATGTCCATGTGTGACTCCACGGCAAAGGCCACCTGCGGCTTGCCGGGCGAGCGCATGTGGCCGCAGGGCACGTTGTTGGTGTACACCATGGAGCTTTCGATGTGCACATGCGGAATGCGATACGGCCCGCCGCTGTGGTCAGCGCCACGGATGTACACACGCGGTTTGAAGGCGCCATAGGCGCCGCTGTTGAACACCACCCGCGCCTGGCGCGCCAGCATGCGGCCATCATTGCTCACGCCGGTTTTCAGGGTGATGATGGCCGGATGGCGCGGATTGCCGGCCATGAGTTCCTGAATGTAGTCCATCACCATCTTGACCGGGCGTCCGGTGTGCCGCGCCAGGTGGTAGCACAGGGGCACGTCCATAAACGAGCCTTTGCCGCCAAAATCGCCGCCGATGCTGGTGGGATTGACCCGGATGTGCTCCTGCGGTACGTCCCACACGGCGGCCAGTTGCTCGCGCAGCATGAACGGGCCTTTGTTGTTGGCCCACACCTGGGCCCGGCCGTGGTCGTCAATGTGCACCACGCAGGCGTGCGGCTCAATGTAAGCCTGGTGCATCAACTGGGCGGTAAAGGTGTGCTCAAAAATGTGGTCGGCAGCGGCGAAACCGGCGGCAATGTCGCCCTTGACCCAGCTATTGTGCGCGAAGACGTTGTTGAGCGTGGCCATGGGCTGGGGCAAGCCCTGGTACGAGGCCATGTCTGGGTGCAGCGTTGGGGCGCTGCTCTGCATCGCGGCCAGTGGGTCGAACACCGGCGGCAGCTCATCGTAGGTCACGTCGATCAGCGCCAGCGCCGCCTCGGCGGCTTCCAGGGTATCGGCGGCCACGGCAGCAACTTTCTCGCCGATGAACAACACGCGGTCCCGCGCCAGCACTGGGATATCGCGCAGCAAGCGGCCGACGCGCCGGTCGGGCAGATCCTGGCCAGTGAGGACGGCATGTACGCCGGGCACCTGGCGGGCTTTGGTGGTGTCAATGTGGCGAATCATGGCGTGCGGGTAGGGGCTGCGTAACACCAGGCCCCACAGCAGGCCCGGCAAGCGTACATCCGCCGCATACAAGGCCTTGCCGGAGACTTTGTCGGGGCCTTCTTCTTGGGGCACGGGTTGGCCAATGGCTGAAAACGCTGTGGGCATACTTTCCCCCTGATGGTGTGATGTCGTGTGGTGGTTGGACGGGTGTCGTGCCGCGTGCCGGAGGGCGGTGGGATCCCCTCTGTTGTTGTGGAAAGGCTGAAAGTCCCTGTACTGTATCATGTGCGCTCTGGCCACAAAGCGAAAAAATGCGGTGAAGTCTCTTCTCTGTTTGTACTCAAATCACGCCTGGCGTATAAACTCCTGCCATCAGTCCTGAGACCTCTCTACCCCTTCGACACCAGGAGGACAGCTTATGGCCCTTGTTGATGTCCATTGTCATCTGGATGCGCCCGCCTATCATGACCTACCTGCCTTCTGCCGGCACAGCCGCCAGGCCGGCGTCACGGTCACCGTGGCGGCAGGGACCGGCCTCCAGTCGAATGCCCGCATTCTCGCCTTGCAAGCCCAGGAGCCGACGCATGTCTGGGCGGCGCTCGGCCTCCATCCCGAACGCTTGGATGCCACCTGGGCCGAACTCGAAGCCGTGGTGGCGCAGATCCACGCGCATCGCCAGCGCGTTGTCGCCTTTGGGGAAATTGGCCTGCCGCACTACACCGTGCTGGATCAGCGTATGACGTCGGCGCAGGCCCAGGAGCGCGAGGCCATGCTGCACGCCCTCGTCCAAGCGGCGGTGCGTTGTGCCCTACCCGTGGTGCTGCATACGCCGCACGCCACGTCTGCCGTGGCCTTGGACATTGTGCGGCGCTACGAGCCGCCGGGGGCGGTGTTTCACTGGCACAAAGGCTCGCCAGAAACGACCGCGGCCCTGTGCGAGGCCGGATATTTGGTCTCGGTGACGCCAGAAATTTGCTATCGCGAGCGTGACCGTCAACTGGTAGAAGCCACGCCGTTGGCCAATCTCGTGCTGGAGAGCGATGGCCCCTGGGCCTACGGTGGCGAATTTACTGGGCAGGCGACCACCTCGGCCCTGGTGGCACGGGTGGCCGAAGAAGTGGCGCGCATTAAAGGGATCCCGGTGGACGTGGTGCAGCACGTCACAGAGGCGAATGCCCATCGCGTTTTCGGCCAGCCCTACCCCAGCGCCGCCAAGGTGGCACACAAAGGTGAAAATAGCATTGACAGCGCTTCCTGAGATGCGTATGCTCTCGGCACGCAAGAAAGGAGGTGATTCAATGTCAAGTCATTGTATCAGCGAGGTGGCTGACGCCTGAGGCACACGCCCAGCAGCAACATCGCCAGCGGGGCTTGTGGCCTCGGCTAGTCCCACTCAGTCACCGACCCCGGAAGCCTTGAGGTTTCCGGGGTTTTTTTATGGCCGTACACGTCTGACGGCTTCAGGCTGGACAGAAACCGCTGCACGGCGTAGGGTAACACGTGCAGGCATGGCGGTACACGACCGCCTGATACACCCAACCCACTTGCGATGCCGGAGGGCCGACGATGCAAATGCGCAGCATACTGGTGGCCATTGATTTGTCTGAGCTGTCCTCTCGTGTGCTGGGCTATGCCAGCAGTCTCGCACTCGCATGGCAGGCGCGGTTACTGGTGGTCCACGTGGTGTATGATCTCGCCTACTTCACGAGTATTTATCACACCGATGCCTCGCTGCCCGCCTTGCAACAACGCCTCGAAGCCGAAGCCTACGAGCATCTAGAAGCGCTCTGCCAGAGTTACATCGACGCACAGGTGTCGTATGAAACGCTGGTGCTGACGGATCGCCCCGTCGTGGCGATTCACGAGCTCGTGCGCCAGCATGCGGTCGAGTGCCTGGTGCTCGGAGCCCATAGTACGGACAAGATGGAGCATCAGCTCTTCGGGAGTACGGCGGAGCGGCTGCTGCACCAGATTTCCTGTCCGATTTTTATTATCCCACCCTATAAAGAGTCCACATTTATTTCCCATGGCTGAGCCTCACCAGCCAGTCTCACCAGAAGAGGGAGCCCCTGCGCCACGTTCTGGGCCGTCCGGCGCGGCCCGGACGGCGCCCTACGCATCCCGGCGTGACCGGAGAGGGTGATCCCAGCGGAAGCGCACAGTGGCACCATTGTTGAAGCGCACCAGATACCCACCGCCTTGGGCAGCGGGTTGCAATGCCGCCATCCCACCTGGATGGCCTAATGCCTGCCAGCACGGATGCTCGGGAGATGGGGCCAGGCAATCGTCACACACAGCGGTGTCGAGACCGTCCCACACCGCCGTCATGTGATTCGTCAATGCATCAAAACATACCTCACAGAGAAACTGTCCTGCCACCGTCAACCCTCCGTATCGTGACGCCCCGTGGCGCGCGACTACTCCCACCTAGCTCCCAAGCAATGCCTTGACCTGCGCGTAGTCGCGCTCCGCCTCGTCCCGGCGCCCGAGGGCCCAGAGGGCCAGGCCCCGGTTGTTATACGCATGCCAGTCGGCGGCATCGAGGGCAATGGCCTGACTGTAGGCCCGCACGGCCGCCTCGAACTTGCCCAGATCCGAGAGGACCAGCCCCAGGTTGTTCGAAGCATCGCGGTAGCGCGTATCGAGCATGAGGGCCTGCTGATAATCGGCCATGGCTTGCTCCGGCTGGCCCAGACCGCGATAGGCAATGCCGCGATTGTTATAGGCCAGGGGATCGTCCGGCGCCAGCGCCAAGGCCCGGGTATAGTCGTCGCGGGCCAGCGCGAAGTGCCGTTGATCCAGATAGGCATTCCCACGCAGGAAATAGGCCCGGGCGTCCTGGGGGTCGGCCCCAAGCTGGGCCGTGAGATGCTGCGCCACGTGCTGGGCGTACTCCGCATCATGTGTGGCGCTGACATCCTGCTGTTGCTGCCGCCATTCCACCGTCGTCCTCCTTCTCGCATGCGCGATGTCTGGGGTGGGTCCATGTACCACAAGCATACGCTACATGCGCTACCAAGGGAAAGCGTGTCGGGGGCTCTTTTCACGCTCGAGGCTTCCCATACCTGGGAGCGAGCCCATCTGGGCCGCTTCCCGAGCGGGCGAGACGCCCGCGCTCCCAGGGCAGAGGCGGAGGCCTGCGCCACCAGAGCCCGCTCCCGGCACAGGCCATCAGGCGCCTGGCTGGCTCTCCTCACGCTAGACGTGTACAATGCGTCTCGGAGCCCATCATTGCAGATCTGGCGCATGAGCGAGACGAGGAGCACACCGCGTATGAAATTTGGTATCTTTATTCTCCCCTCTTGGCCTGAGCTAGAGACGGCACATCAGGGACGTATCTATAGCGAGGCAGTAGAACAGATTCAATATGCGGAAGAGTTGGGTTTCGACGCCGTGTGGCTCGCCGAGCACCATTTCACGCGTTTTGGGATTATTCCGTCGGCGCTGCCGTTTGCCACCTACGTGGCGGCGCGTACCACAAAAATCCGCATTGGCACTGGCGTCAGTGTGCTCACGTTCCACAATCCAATTTTCATGGCCGAAGAAGCCGCGATGCTCGATGTACTCAGCAACGGGCGTTTGGATTTTGGCGTTGGTCGGGGTCAGGTGGTGTATGAGTACAACAATTTCCAGGTAGAGTACGACTCGCGCACCAAGCGGTTCCAGGAAATTGTCGATATTATCCTCGGCCTCTGGAGCACCCCAGGCTTCACGTATCATGGGCAGTACTACAGTGTGGACGACATGACCATTACGCCTACGCCCATCCAGCGTCCGCATCCCCCCATGTACCTGGCCGTGTCGCGCACACCCGCCAGCGTCGACGTGGCGATTTCCCGCGGCTTGCCTATCTTGACCAGTGCCAATACCGCCGATGAAGAAGTCCTGGGCATTCGCTCGCTCTACCTGGACGGATGCGCGACGGCAGGGCAACGGCCTCTGGTGGAAGCCATGCCCTTCTTCCGCCTCACCCACGTGGCGGAGGACGTCAAACAGGCCACCGAAATCCCGCGGGCGAGCTTGACCTGGGTGCGCGATCTTAACAGCCTGCGCCGTACCCTCACGGGGGGGAGCGAAATCTACCGTGACCTCGACGAGTGGCGCCGTACGCGCACGGTCGAACCCCCAGCGTACGAGACGGAACTGAAAACCACCGCGTACTTTGGCACGCCGGATCAATTGGTCGAGC
This sequence comes from Pseudomonadota bacterium, assembly GCA_005777235.1. GTDB lineage: Bacteria > Tectomicrobia > Entotheonellia > Entotheonellales > Entotheonellaceae > SXND01. Next base: position 6,143 of record SXND01000251.1, on the reverse strand, counting down.
GCCTGCGCTGGCTCGAAGAAGTCCATCAGGTGCAGTATTTTGGGGCGGACATGGGTTTTGGCAAGATGCTGCATGCCGATGTCATGCGCTCCATGGAGCTGTTCGCCCGCGAGGTCATGCCGACATTCCGCTAGCGGCATGCAGGCGTCCAGGCAGCGTAGACCCTGTGTCCCTCCTGGGAGCATGCCTCTTCTGACGGTTGCGTCTGCCAACGCGACGCCGAGGCTCCCAGGGGCATGCCTACCACCCAGGCGGGAGACATCACCCATGCCAGCACGGATGACCACGCAGGAAGTGCGCACGTTTTTGCAGGAAAAACCCGGCTGGATGGTCCTGTCGACCATCGGCAGGGATGGCTATCCCCACAGTGTGCCACTAGGGTATTTTTGCCTGGGGGAGTCGCTCTACCTCGGCTGTCGTGCCGGCACACAGAAAGTCGTAAACATTGCCCGCAATCCCAAGGTCAGCCTCATGCTCGACAGTGGAACGACCATGCAGGACATCAAAGGCGTGCTGATCCAGGGGCATGCCACCGTGCACACCGACCCGGCGACCGTGCTGCGCCTGAGTCGTGAGGCGGCACGGCTCCGGGGCGTGGCAGAAGAGGCGCTGCCCAGTGCGCCACGTCCGGGTGTGGCGTATATCCAAGTCGAACCACACCGCATCATCTCGTGGGATTACAGCCGCGCCGACGATACACATTAAAGAGGCGCTGGACCCTGTGCCAGCACGGCGTGCGCCTGGTGCGCCATAGCCACGAGGGTGCGTTGCGCGTCGGCTTCGTCCTCCAAGCGGTGCGCAAAAGGGATGCGCAGGTGTTGGTTCCCCTGTGGCAGCGTGACGTCGAGGTCCATGCCCTCCTTATCAAGCGTCACCAGGCGGGCTGCCGTGGCGTGCTGGAGCTGACCATAGACCTGCACGTAGGCAAGATTCGCCTCCGCATGGTCGGTATTCATATGCTCGATCATGGCGCGCTCAGATTCTGGCGCAAAACTCGGATGTGACATGGTAGACTCCTTTCCACGCGGCACAACTGGCCGAGGACGTCGTGGCGCACTGCATAATAGCGACAGGCGATGCAACTGTCCAGCGTCTGCTATGTCGTCTCGATTGACGAGGAGAGAGGTATGCGGAGAGTCCAGTGGGCAGTACTGATAATACTCCTGATGGTGCAGCCGGCTCTGGCGGGTTTTGAGGGCTATCTTGAGATGAAGATCACGGCCAAAGATGGTGCAGGGACCATGAAAGGCTATGCGTCCGGGGTAGGGATACGGGTGGAAGTGTCTATGCGTACGGCGCAGACGGGTGAGACACCGGTCAACCTCACGCTCCTCACGAAATTCGAGAACCCGGAGGTTGTCTACCTGCTCAACGATGCGCTGCGGACGTATGCGGAGATTACGCCGCAGGACATGAGGAAATCGGTGGGAGAGCGTCCAGAGAAAGAGTATACGGTCAAAAAATTGGGGAACGAGACCATTGCTGGCTACCCCTGCATCCACGTGCTCCTCACCGCCAAGGACGGCAAGCAGGCAGAAGTGTGGACCACCAAGGCGTTGGTCGATCTCACGCCTTGGCATCCCTACATGCAGCGCAATCGTCAGAGCGCCGAGCTCCTCGGCGTGCTGAAGGCCTTACAAGCGGCGCAGGCCGAGGGTTTCGTGGCCAAGATGATTGTGCGTGAGCCGAAAACGCCGTCCCCAACGTTCACACTCGACCTGTTGAAGGCGGAGAAACGTCCCGTGGCCGCAGCGCAGCTCGAGCTGCCCACGGGCTACAGCCGGCAAGAAGGCCTCCTGGGGATGATGCCCGGCATGCTCCCGATACCGCCGGAACACCAGGAGACGCTACAGAAAGTGCTGGGGAGCTTATCGCCGGAGCGCCGCAAAATGCTCGAAAATCTGTTGCGCTCCACGGGGGGCCAATAACTGCATCCGCACACGGGAGAGCTTCTATGCCGCAAGTCCTGGCCATCTGCTGTCTCTGTTGTCTGCTGCTGCTACCTGCCAGCAGTCGTGCTGAGCCCGCCCTGAGTGTGACGGAGGCTTGGGCGCGGGAAAGTCCGCCTGGTAGCCCCAACGGCGCAGTCTATCTCACGCTGCACAATCGCGGCAAGGTGCCCGATCGTTTCCTGGGGGCCTCGGGTGCGGTGGCGACAGCGATAGAATTGCACACGGTCCTCATGGAAGATCAGGTGATGAAGATGCGCCGTGTCGACGCCATGCCGGTGCCACCTGGCCTGCCGGTTGTCCTCAAGCCGTCTGGGCCCCACCTCATGTTGATTGGCCTCACCCAGCCGCTACGGGCTGGGCAGAGCTTTCCGGTGCGCTGCCATTTCGAACACGCTGGGGAGATCAGCGTGGACGTCACGGTCCGCCCTCCGGAGGGTCAGAGGCCGTCTGGTCCAGCGCCCCATGACAAGCATCATTAGACCTGATGACGAGTACGCCACACCGATTTTCTACAAGAAAATCCGTCCAGCCTTGCTTATACTGGCGGGGCAAAAAGTGGCTCGGGCTTTGGATGTGTCTTCCGCATGTCGATACGCTCATGTCAGGACTTTTCTTGTTTCTGAAGAAGGAGAGATAGCTATGATTGCCAATCTCATCGCCGGTCAATGGCGCCAACCGCAGGTGCCAGGACTCCCGATATACAACCCGGCCACGGAAGAGATTATCGACGAAGTGCCGCTCTCCGGGCCTACCGAGGTCGGGCAGGCGGTCGCTGCCGCAGCCGAAGCCTATACGCGCTGGTCGCAGACGCCGGTGATGGAGCGGGCACGCCTGATGTTTCGCTATAAGGCGCTGTTAGAAGAGCATTTTGAGGAACTCGCGGCCATCGTCACCCGGCACCATGGCAAGACACTGGACGAGGCCCGCGGTGAGGTGCGGCGTGGCATTGAGGTGGTCGATTTTGCCTGCGGTGCGCCGACGCTCCTGCAAGGGCGCACGCTACGGCAAGTCTCGGCGGACGTGGACCAAGACATGTATCGCTACCCGCTGGGCGTGGTGGTCGGCATTCCGCCGTTCAATTTCCCGGTGATGATCCCCCTGTGGATGATGCCCCTGGCCGTGGTGGCTGGGAACACGTTTATCCTCAAGCCCTCCGAGCGCACGCCCCTGGGCGCGGTGCGTTTGGCCGAGATTTTTCAGGAAGCCGGTTTTCCGCCCGGCGTGCTGAATCTGGTGCATGGGGCGCGGGAGACTGTCGAGGCCCTGATTGCCGCCCCGGAAGTGCAGGCGGTGTCCTTTGTCGGCTCGGCCCCGGTGGCGCGCCAGATTTACCAAGACGCGGCGCGCTACGGCAAGCGCGTGCAAGCCCTTGGTGGGGCGAAGAATCACATTATTATCATGCCCGATGCCGATCTCGGCACCACCATCCCGGCGCTCCTCGGCTCGGCTTTTGGCAATGCCGGTGAGCGTTGTCTGGCGGGCAGTGTGGCGGTCACCGTCGGGGATGCGGCGCAGCGCGTGCTGGAGCCGCTGTGCGCCCAGACCCGCGCCCTCGTTGTTGGCCCTGGGGATCAGCCGGGGGTCGATGTTGGACCGCTCATCCGGGCCGAGCATCGTGATCGCGTGGCGCACTACGTGGATCAAGGCATCGCGGAAGGGGCCACGCTGCTGGTGGATGGGCGCGCGCAGCTGCAACGCAAGGGCTTTTTTCTCGGCCCCACGATTCTCAGTGAGGTGGACCCCTCGATGACGGTCGGACGTGAGGAACTGTTTGGCCCTGTGCTGTCGATGTCCCAGGCCTCAACGCTCGACGAAGCCATTGCCCAGGCCAATCGTATGGCCCTCGGCAACATGGCCGTGATCTTTACGCGTGACGGGCGTGCGGCCCGCACCTTCCGCGAGCACGTCGAGGCGGGCATGGTCGGGGTAAATGTGCCGGTGGCGCAACCGTTTGCTTTCTTCCCATTCTCCGGCTGGAAGGGCTCGTTTTACGGCGACTTGCATGTACACGGCATGGATGGCGTGGAGTTTTATACACGCAAAAAGATGTTCATCACCCGCTGGTAGCCCGGCGGGTGCTCCTGCTTGACCAGGTGATGCCGAGGCCGTTGCTCCCGCACGAGGAAGGCTCTCTATGCACAAGTGGCTCTCCATTGTTGGCCTTGGTGAAGACGGCTACGCCGGCGTCAGCCCCGTAGCGCGGGCGCTCATCGCGCAAGCCGATGTCCTCGTGGGTGGTGCCCGCCATCTCGCCATGCTGCCATCGGACACGGCTGGCGAGCGTTGGACGTGGACCTCCCCCATTGCGGCATCTATCCAGGCCATTGTGAGCCGTCGGGGGCAACGGCTCTGTGTACTCGCCAGCGGTGATCCCATGTGCTACGGCATTGGGGTAACGCTCAGTCATGTTGTCGCCATCGATGAGATAACCATGGTGCCGGCGCCCTCGGCTTTGAGCCTGGCCTGCGCACGTTTAGGCTGGTCCTTACCGGATGTTGAGATCGTCAGCCTCTGCGGCCGCGATCCTGCCCTACTGCACGCGGTGCTCTATCCGGGGGCACGGGTGCTGGTCTTGAGTGCTGGGAAACAGACCCCGCCAGTGGTCGCGGCGGGCCTCACGCGCCAGGGTTTTGGCGCCAGTCAACTCACCGTCTTCGAACGCTTGGGCGGTGCCCATGAGCGCCTCCTCCAGGGCACCGCCTCCTCCTGGCACGGACCCGATGTGGACCCCTTACATACCATCGCTCTGACGTGTATCGCCGACTCCGGGGTGACAGGCTGGTCGCGCCTGGCTGGCTTGCCTGACGCGGCCTATCAGCACGATGGCCAGCTCACCAAGCGGGAAGTCCGTGCCATGACCCTCGCCGCCCTGGCGCCGCTCCCCGGACAACTGCTGTGGGATGTCGGAGCCGGCTGTGGATCCCTGAGTATCGAATGGATGCGCAGCGATGCACGCTGCCAGGCTATCGCTATTGAACAGCATCCCACACGCGTGCAGTATCTGGCTGCCAATGCCACGGCCCTGGGCACGCCGACACTGCGCATTGTGGCAGGCACCGCACCAACGGCGCTCACGGAGCTCCCCGCACCGGACGCGGTGTTTATTGGTGGCGGGCTGACCACGGCGCACCTTTTCGATACCTGTTGGCAAGCTCTGCGTCCCGGTGGACGCCTGGTGGCCAATACGGTCACCGTCGAAAGCGAACAGCTGCTGTACCAATGGCAGCGTCAGTATGGCGGCGACTTGTCACGCATCGCCATCCAACGTGCTGCCCCGCTTGGCGCCTTTCTCGGCTGGAAAGCCCTGGCGCCAGTGACCCAGTGGGCCGTGGTGAAGCCGTAGGCTTCGTGCCGACTGCGCTCCTGCCCATGAGGGTGTTGGTTGCCTCTCACCCTTATCCCCGGGCAAGCACGCCGGTCTTCAGGCAGGCCCCTCCGTCCCCAGTCTGCTACGCCTCTAACAGCACACAGTGTTCCGGTGCAATCCCCATATACACCGTCTCCCCTTCCTCAAAGCGCTCCAGCGGCGGACGTCGAATCACCAACTGCTCCCCACCCCAGGCCACAAGATACTGCACAAAATCGCCCAGGAAGACGCGGCGGTCAATGCCGACCTCCCAGACGTTCAACATGTCGGCAGGCCGCTCGCGGCTCAGCCAGGGATACACCGTGCGTACTGAAAAGGCCCCGCTCGTCCCCACCGGGCGCCCGTTGTCGCAGCCGTGCACCCGCACCCCAGAAGCGGTTTCGAGTACCACACGCCCCGCAGCAGTCGGATCCTGCCGCACGCGGCCACGGAGGAGATTGGCCGCGCCAACGAAGTCGGCGACAAAGGCGGTGCGGGGGGTGTCATAGATCTCCCCCGGCGTGCCAATCTGTTCAATGATGCCGGTGTTCATGACAATCACCCGGTCGGAGATCGCCAGGGCTTCTTCCTGATCGTGCGTGACGTAGACCGAGGTGATGCCGAGACCGCGCTGCAACTCCTTAATTTCCAGCCGCATTTCGGCCCGCAGCTTGGCATCCAGATTGGACAGCGGTTCATCAAACAAAATGACCGTGGGCTGAATCTGCAAGCCGTAGGCACTGAGCCTGGTTCAGGCGCCGGTGGTCGTGGTCATGGCGGCTTCGGTTCCAATGGCGGAGGCGGTCGCGGACTTGGTGGCATCGGTACGGGTCGCGGTCAAGGTC
>SXND01000250.1 GCA_005777235.1 Pseudomonadota bacterium | reverse complement strand
TTGCAGGACACTCTGGCATCTCTTGCCGCAGGACTTCCACCAGCGTCCCGGACCACATCCCCCGCCGATAGCCCAACGTCCCATCAAAATCCCAAATGAGGTACTGCACATGATACTCCCCGGCTTCCGATGGCACCTAACTCTGTATTCGACGGAAACTTTCCGCCTATCTATCCCGTCTGCTGGTTAGACGGAAATCCCTGTGCCATAATGAGCCCTTATACAGATACTTTCCTGATAAGACCGTAAAAAAGAGCCTTTTACCGATGAAAATTTCTGTCTTTGCACCGCCTATCCGCGTCGTTTTGCGGAATGGACCACAGGCTCGTTGTGAGCCAATATATACCCTTATTTCTGACCATACAACTCTCCAGGAGTCACCTATGGCACAAGCGCCCCAAAAAAATTGCTGGACCGGATGCGTGATGTCTTGCGCCTCAAGCACTATGCCATCCGCACCGAGACGGCGTACCTGGAGTGGGCACGACGTTTTCTCCTGTTCCATGACATTCGCACCGTGCAGGGACTCCGCGGCCATCAGGATGTGCCCACCACGATGCTCTATACCCACGTCCTCAATCGTGGCGGCCTGGCGGTTCGCAGTCCGTTGGAGTCAGGTGGTACGTGAGGCGTCACGCTGCCGCCGGCAGCGCTCCACAAAATGTTGGGCCATCGTCGATTGGCTGCCGAGATGCACGTGGAGATAGGTTGCTAGCACTTGGTCTCGCACAAAACCCTCTAAGGACGTTTCCCCCGTGGTGGCGCGGGTAATACGATAGGCGCAGGGCAGTGGTGTCGCCCCAGGTTCGTAGACCGAATAGTGAAAACGATGGCCGCGCACCGTGGTCTGGGCTGGACCAAAGAGGGTATCGTGCAGAAACGTCGCCTCGGCATAGCCAAACTGTTGTAAGCGTGTGGTCATGCGGGTGCCGCCGGGGATGAGCCCCACCTGCGGCGTACGCTGGCCGTGTTGATCCTCCAGCCACTCGCACAAGTACATGAGGCCGCCGCACTCGGCGTACAGGGGACGCTGGTGCTCCGCATGGGCGCGCAAGGCGGCGATCATACTGGTATTGGCTGCCAGGCGCGGTGCAAAGTGCTCGGGGAAACCACCTCCAAGCCAGACGGCATCAATGTCCGGGGGTAAGGCTGGGTCGTTCAGAGGACTAAACAGCACGATCTCCGCACCAGCGGCGCTCAGGGCGTCGATGTTTTCCTGGTACCAGAAATGGAACGCCGCATCCTGGGCCCAGGCAATGCGCACGGTGCACGGCGCTGTCGGTGGTGGGGCTGGCCGGGGCAGCGGCGGGGCGGTGTGGGCCAGCGTGATGAGGCGGTCAAGGTCAAAGTGGTCTGTGGCCAGCGCCGCTAAGCGTCCGAGCAGTGGCGTGACGTGATCCTCTTCCGAGGTAGGGAGCAGACCGAGATGGCGTTCTGGGATGTGGAGTGCGGCGTCTTTGGGGAGATAGCCCAGCATGGCGACGCCCTCGCGTTCGATGGCGGGCAGGAGATAACGCGCATGACCCGCACTGCCGAGGCGGTTGAGGATGACGCCGGCAATCGGCACCTCGGCATCATAGGTGCGAAAGCCGTGCAGCAGTGCCCCGATACTGGCGGCCATGCCTGAGGCATCAATCACCAGGATGATCGGGGCCTGGACTAGCGTGGCGACTTCGGCCGTGCTCCCGACCTTGGAGGTCGGCGAGCTGCCGTCAAACAAGCCCATGACGCCCTCAATGATGGCAATGTCGGCGCCCTGAGCCACACGGCCAAAGGTGTCGCGGACCTGCGTGGGCGGCACGAGGTAGGTGTCGAGGTTATAGCTCGGTCGTCCCACCACCTGGCGGTGCATCTGCGGGTCAATGTAATCTGGCCCAACCTTGAAGGGGGCCACACGCAGACCACGTTGCGTCAGCGCCGCCAGGAGCGCCAGGGTGACGGTGGTCTTGCCGGCGTGGCTATGCGGCGCGGCAATGACCAGGCGAGGCATTGAGTGCGTAGGCATGATGAGGCTCCTCCCCTAATGCCTGCCGGCGAGGGCCAGACGCACCGAACGCGCCAGCGTGTTGGCGGCCAACTCCTCCAGGCGCAAACAAGTGCCTCCGGCAGCCTCGGCCAGGCGTTGCGCCAGGCCCAGATGCATGGCGCCCTGTTCCGTATCGACCACCAGGCAGGTCACACCCCGCTGACGCAGACGCTCCGCCTGGCCCAGCGCGTCGCCCACCGGGTCGCTACCCCCCAGCCCAGCATTGGCCCGTCCATCGGTGAGCACCACCAGTAGGGGCTGCGTTTTCTGCTCGCGCTGCTGATAGCGTATGAGCACCTCGTGGGCCGTGTGTAACCCGGCGGCCAGAGGCGTCCGACCACCGGTGCGTAATTCCGTCAAACACTGCTGGGCGCGTTCGACGCTGCCCGTCGGGGGCAGGACCACTGTGGCTTCCTGCCCCCGAAAACTCACCAGGCCTACGGAGTCGCGCTTTTGATAAGCGTCAAGCAACAACGACATGATGGCGCCCTTGGTCGCGACCATGCGGTCCCGCGCCCCCATCGAACCACTGGCATCTACCGCAAAGAGCACCAACGTGCCGGTGCGGGCTTCACGCACTTTCTCGCGCAGGTCGGTCGCGTGCAGCGCTAGACACCCATTGGCCCGTGGGGCGCGCTGCCGGAGATGCGGCGCGGCAGCCCGCAACGTCGCGTCGAGGGCAATATCGTGCGCCCGCCCATGGGGTAGGCGACTGGTGACATAATGCCCCGTGCGACTGCCTAGGGTGCGATTGCGCTTGCCTAGTGTATGGAGCGGCATGGCTTGGCGTGTCGAGGCTTCGAGTGGTCGCACCATATACGGCTGGCCAACACTGGCCTGCTTGTCAGGTGGGGCCATACCCGCGGCGTGTTGCTCCGGTCTCGGCTCTTGCGGAGTATCGGTTGGTCCGCCCTGGCTGTCTGGCGTCTCGGCAGACGGCGGCGGGGTCTGCTCACCCCCGTTGTCAGGCGGACGATGCCGCTCCAGGCTGTCTTCGAGTTGCTGATCGTCCACTGTTGGCTGGTCAAAAGGTTGGCGCCGTCGCCGATGCGGCAGGACGAGCCGTGCCACGCGGCGCACGTCGTCTTCGGTCACCTGCGTCCGCCCTTCGTAGGCGGCCAGGGCCAGCGCGGCGCGGTACATGGTGATATCAGCGCGCATGCCATCCACGTCAAAGTCCATGCAGATACCGCTGATTAAGCGCAGCAGGGCATCGTCCAGTTGCACGGCGTCGAGGAGCTGACGTGCTGCCAGCAAACGCGCCCGTTCGGCCTGTTCTTCTGCTTCCCACTGGGCGATGAAACGCTCGGGAGCGCGGTCAAAGGCAATGCGCCGTCGCACCACTTCGGCGCGCACCTCAATGTCGCGCTCGGCCTGCACATCAACCGCCAGCCCGAAGCGGTCCAACAGTTGTGGCCGTAACTCACCCTCCTCTGGGTTCATCGTGCCCACCAGCATAAACGCTGCGGCATGGCTGACAGAAATGCCCTCGCGCTCGATGTAGTTGACGCCCATCGCCGCAGCATCGAGCAGAATGTCCACCAGGTGGTCGCTGAGCAGGTTGACTTCGTCGATATACAGCAGCCCACGGTGGGCCGCGGCTAGCAGGCCCGGCTCAAAGTGTTTTTCGCCGCTTTTGAGGGCACGTTCGATGTCTAACGTCCCCACCACGCGGTCTTCCGTCGCCCCCAGCGGCAACTCGACCATGGCCGCCGGGCGCGTGGTGCTTTGCCGCGCCTCTGGGCGACTACTACAGTGCGGGCAGGCGGCGGGATCATCAGACGGGGCGCAGGCAAAGGGACACTGCACGACGACGTCCATCTCCGGCAACAGACGCGCCAGGGCACGCACGGCGGTGGACTTGGCGGTGCCTTTGTGGCCACGGATCAACACCCCGCCAATTGCCGGACTGATGGCATTGAGCAGCAGGGCCAGCTTGATGGACTCCTGGCCGACAACGGCGCTGAAGGGAAACACAGCATAGGGACGCATGCAAGTCCTCCGCATGTGAGGTATAGCAGTCAAGGTCAAAGCGTGCGCACATCGGCGGTGGGCGATGGCGCAGGGGAAGCCCACCCTGCCGCACGTGGCGCGGAGCGTCCCCCTATTGTACAGTAAGCCGTAGGTATACAACATGAAGGATATTCGCTACATGCTATCATATATACGCACGCCTGTAGCCATCGCGCCCAAATTAGCGCTCACTTTTGGACTGCGTCGGCAGTCGTTCTGGCACAGCGTTAGGGCGTGTCCTCAATTAGGGGATTCACAAACGCAACGATCTGTGATTCATAGGAGGTACGCCGTCAGGAGGGGCTAACCGATGACGAAACGCTATGCGCTGCGTGATGACCAATGGGAACGGATCGAGGCCTTACTTCCCTGTCGGAAAGACACCGTTGGTGTCACGGCCAAAGATAATCGTCTGTGTATTGAAGCTGTCCTTTATCGCTATCGTGCCGGAATACCGTGGCGTGATTTACCCGAACGTTTTGGGGCCTGGAAAGCCATTCATACGCGAGTGAGACGTTGGGCTAAAAGCGGGATGTTGGAGAATATTTTCAAACACTTAGTGGCCGACGCGGACAACGAGTACGCCGTGATCGACCGCACAATTGTACGGGCGCATCAGCACAGTGCTGGTGCCCAACAAAAGACGGCGAGACTCAAGCGATAGGACGCAGCGTGGGCGGATTAAGCACGAAAATCCATGCCACGACCGACGCGCTCGGCAATCCCACCAGCTTCATGTTGACGCCCGGCCAAGCCTGCGATCTGGACGGTGCCGATGTGTTGTTACCGGCTCTGGCAGCCAACACCGTGTTGGCGGACAAGGCTTATGATGCGGATGAGCGCGTGATTGATCGTCTTCACGCCGCTGGAAAAGAAGCCGTCATTCCATCAAAAAAGCACCGCTTGCAGCCCCGTGTCTATGACCGAGACGTGTAGAAAGCGCGTCCTCTCATCGAGAATTTCTTCTGTAAACTCAAGCAATATCGGGCTATCGCTACACTCTATGACAAAACCGCTTGCAACTTCCTCGCCGCTATTTATCTTGCCTCAGCTGTCATCTGGCTTAATTGAGGACACGCCCTGAGCTCGACTTTATCCAATTATGCGGCAGAGCAAACCGCATCCATGAAGCGTGCGAGCAATGCGCGCGGCATTTTTCTCATGTCGGTCTCCTGTGGGGACGTGGAAAAAGGGAGAGGATCCCCCAAGTGCCGCCGCACCAAG